>NZ_JAAKSD010000015.1:0-134736 GCF_049173735.1 Aeromonas sp. 602396
GGTATCGCCAAGCGGTAAGGCAGCGGGTTTTGATCTCGCCATCCCTAGGTTCGAATCCTAGTACCCCAGCCATTTTTCTGTTCTCTTCCACATCAGTGGTCGATAACAAACGGCTATGTAGCTCAGTTGGTTAGAGCATCGCACTCATAATGCGGGGGTCACAGGTTCGAATCCCGTCATAGCCACCATTAATATTGCGGAAGTGGCGAAATTGGTAGACGCACCAGATTTAGGTTCTGGCGCCCTAGGCGTGAGAGTTCGAGTCTCTCCTTCCGCACCATTAATAGCAGTACCAAACAGACCAGCTCACGCTGGTTTTTTTGTATCTGAAATTTGCCTCTCCCCAGTTTTTCTCTCGCTCCTCTATTAACCCGGCTCCACGTTAATTCCCGTCCACATCACTCTTCACTGATTCCGATCACGCCTTGCCACTCTTGTCTCTCGGCCACAAAAAAGCGGCCCGCAGGCCGCTGGTGCACACATTCATCATCCCGGTTATCAGAACGGGAAGAACCAGGGGATCGCTACCACGCTGACCGCCATCACCAACAGGGTGAATGGCACCCCGATACGGATAAAATCGGCAAACTTGTAGTTGCCCGGCCCCAGCACCAGGGTATTCACCGGTGACGAGACCGGCGTCATAAAGGCAGCCGAGGCGGCGATGGCAATGGTCATGGCAAACGGATAGGGCGATACCCCCATCTGCTGGGCCGTGCCCAGCGCAATGGGCGCCATCAGCACTGCGGTGGCGGTGTTGGAGATAAAGAGCCCGATCACCGCGCAGAGGGCAAACAGGCTGGCCAGCATGACCCGCGGCCCCATCTCCCCTACCGCATTGATCAGACCACCGACGATCAGATCCACCCCGCCGGTTTTTTGCAGCGCCAGCGCAAAGGGGAGCATACCGACGATGAGGATCAGGGTCGGCCAGTGGATCGACTTGTAGGCACTCTCCATATCGATGCAGCGAAACTTGCCCATCAGCAGACAGGCGATCAGTGCGGCAATCACGTTGGGCACAGGATCGGTCACCATCAGCAGGATCATCACTCCAAGACAAAAGAGGGCATGGATCGCCTGGCTGCGGGCGGGAGCCATCTCGTCCACTTCAGCGGGCAACCCCATCAGCAGAAAGTCGCGACTATGGGTCTGCAACTGTCTGATATGGCTCCAATTCCCTACCACCAGCAGGGAGTCCCCCATCTGCAACGGCTCGTCCACCAGCTTGCCTGCCAGTGCCTCACCGTCGCGGCGCAGCCCCACCACGCTCAGACCATAACTGGAGCGGAAGGTCACCTCACGCACGCTTTTACCCAGCAGCTTGGATTCGGGGATCAGCGACACCTCGGCCATCCCCACCTCCCGCGCCTGATCGGAGAAATACTCCCCGCGCAGGATCATGGGTTCGAGCCGTGCCTCGCTGCAAAACGCCCGCACATCCACCTCGGGATCTGACATGTCGATCAGCAGAACATCCTTCGCCTGAAATTCACTGATCCCCGACACCGGCACCATCACCCGGCGAAACTTGCGCCAACGCTCCACCCCGATGACGTGGGCACCATAACGGGCGCGTAGTTGCAGCTCGTCCAGGGTGTGACCAATCAGCGGGGAGTCAGGCCGCAGCGCCAGACGACGGGCCCTACCGGCCAATTGGTAGTCTCGGATGAGATCGCGCAGGGTGCGGCGCCCGGTCGGCTTGCCCTTGCCCTCTTCCCCTTCGCCCACCAAGGAGCCGCGCACCAGCAGCATGTAGAGGATGCCCAGCCCCAGGATCAGCACGCCCATGGGGGTGAAATCGAAAAACCCGAAACCATGTATGCCGTGGCGCATCAGCTCGCTGTTGACCACCATGTTGGGGGGTGTGGCCACCAGCGTCATCATGCCGCTGATCAGCCCGGCAAAACCGAGGGGCATCATCAGGCGACCGGCCGGGATCCCCATCCGGTTCGCCACGCTCAGCACCACCGGGATAAAGATGGCCACCACTCCGGTGCTGCTCATGACAGCCCCCAGACTCGCCACCGCCACCATCAGCAGCACCAGCAGCTTGGTCTCGCTGCTACCCGCCACCTTCACCAATGCATCCCCCACCTGATAGGCGATGCCGGTGCGAACCAGCCCCTCCCCCACCACAAACAGGGCGGCAATCAGAATGACGTTGGGATCGCTAAAGCCCGCCAGCGCCTCCGACAGGGTGAGGGTGCCGCTCAGCACAAACAAGATGACCACGCCCAGGGCGACCACGTCCATGCGCACCTTGTTGGTCATAAAGAGATAGATGGCGCCAGCCAGCAGACAGAGCACCCAGACAAGCTCGGAATTCAATGCAACCTCCTTTTATCACGTGATTCTCCTCCCGGAGAGTGGACTCTATCAGACCACAGCCATGGCGCTATCATCTTGCTACATATCAATAAAGTCCGGCCAGCGGGGGCACCATAACCCATCACTGCTGGAATAACCGGGCAGCAGCAGTGATTTCTTTGATATGGGCCAAGTACGGGGCGGACAAAAGTCCTGCCCCTCCTCCCCCTCACCCCTTAGAATGGCGCCCTCGCATACTAACCCTCATGCCCAAGGATCAGAAAATGAGCATATTCGAGCTGTTCAGCATCAATAACACGCTAGTGACCATCCCGCTGGGTGGCGGCTATGCCATGTCATGGATTGAAGCCATCGGCACCCTGTTTGGTCTGGCCTGTATCTGGTTCGCCAGTCAGGAGAAGACCATCAACTACCTGTTTGGCCTGATCAACGTCAGCCTGTTTGCCATCATCTTCTTCCAGATCCAGCTCTACGGACTCTTGATGCTGCAGCTGTTCTTCTTCTACGCCAACGTCTACGGCTGGTACGCCTGGACTCGCCCGGTCAACGATCAGGGGGATACCCTGCAGATCCGCTGGCTCAGCAAATCCAAACTGATGGTGACCGCCGCCGTGAGCGTGCTGGCCATCGCTCTGCTGACACGCTATATCGACCCGGTCTTCGCCACCCTGGCGCGCACCTCGGTCGCTTTGCTCAACCTGTTTGGTGCCGGACTTGCCACTCCCGAGCCCTCCCCTGATGCCTTCCCGTTCTGGGATGCCACCATGACGGTGCTCTCGGTGGTCGCGCAGATCCTGATGACCCGCAAATACGTGGAGAACTGGATCCTCTGGGTCGTCATCAACATCATCAGCATCGGTGTCTATGCCGCGCAGGGCGTCTATGCCATGTCGCTCGAATACCTGATCCTGCTGTTTATCGCCGCCAACGGCACCCGCCTCTGGGTGATTGCCGCCAAGCGCCAGCCACAAGGTCTGTAAGCCATGAGTCTGTTACCCCATCTGCAGTGCCGCCCCGACCAGATTGCCGAGCGGGTGGTACTGTGCGGCGACCCGGCCCGGGTCGATCGCATCGCCAGCCAGCTCGAGCAGTGTGAAGTGCTGGGGCAAAACCGGGAGTTTCGCCTCATCAACGGCCGCTATCAGGGGCTGCCCATCACGGTTTGCAGCACCGGCATCGGCGGTGCCTCGGCCATCATAGCGCTGGAGGAGCTGGTGCAGGCGGGGGCCCGCTCGCTTATTCGGGTCGGCTCCGCCGGTGCCCTGCAGCACGACATCGGGCTCGGCGACCTTATCGTGGTAGAAGGCGCTGTGCGCAATGAGGGGGCCTCGCAGGCCTATCTGCCCGCCGAGTACCCCGCCTGCGCCGATATCTGGCTGCAGGCCGCCCTGCTCAATCAGGTGGCGGCCTGTGGCCAACCTCATTGGCACGGGCTGGTGCGCTCCCACGACAGCTTCTATCGAGATGATGAGCAGGAGGTGTGCCGCTACTGGCATGCCCGTGGTGTGCTCGGCGCTGACATGGAGACCGCCTCCCTGTTGACCGTGGGTCGCCTGCGCAAGGTGCGGGTCGCCGCCGTGCTCTGCAACGTGGTGCTGTTCGAGCAGGATGTGCAGCAAGGGGTAGCGGATTACGCCAGCGCCGAACAGGCGATGATGGCCGGTGAGCAGCACGCCATCGCGGCTGCCCTCAACGCGTTGGTGCAATAAAGCGCAAACCGTTAACTGCGGCACATCCGCTACCGTGCGGGCTGGTATCCGGCCCGCACTCTTGCTAGCCTCATGGCCCTCGTCATCCGGTGCGACAGGCAAGTCATGCAGCAACAGCCCTACCCCCTCGGCCGTTTTCACGCCGAACTCCAGCAGCTTGAACCCCGCTTTGCCGCGGCGCTCGACGCCTGCACCCTGTTTCTGCGCCGTTACCTGCCGGGCGAATTGATCATGCGGCAGGGGGAGCAGAGCGAGCAGCTCTATCTGGTCGAACATGGCCGGGTCTCCCTCAACAGCACGGTACACTCTGGCCGCCGCTTCCAGCTTGGCGAAATTGAGTGTCACAGCCAGATCTTCGGCGAAATGGAGTTCTTCAGCGCCACCCCGGTGCAGTGGAACGTGGTGGCCGAGACCGAGCTGGATGCCCGGGTCATCTGCGCCCACAAGCTGGCCCTGCGGCTGCTGGCCGAACCCGAGCTGACCCTGTTCTTTGCCGCCGCGCTTGCCAGCGACTATCTCGATACCCTGGAGATCACCACCAGCCGACTGCTCCACCCCATCGCCTACAACATCGCCTATGAGCTATGGCGTGAGCGCCAGCGCACTCCGATGCTGGGATCGCGCAAGCGGGCCCACGAGGCAGCACGCTTCGGCACCACCGAGCGGGTCTACCGCCGCGCCCTCAAGGAGCTGGTCGAGCAGGGCATAGTTGCCGACGGCAGTGACGGCCCCGTCATCGCCGATCTGGCCAGGCTGCGTGCCTATCTCGATCTTTGATTTCCATTCACCTCATTTCGATTAACCCTGTCAGGAGAGAGCCATGTCTACCCATCCCGAATTCACCTTCTTCAGCCGCTTCGTCGCCGATATTCAGGCGGGCCACAAAACCATCACCATTCGCGACGAGAGCGAAGCCAACTGGCAGCCTGGCCAGCGGTTGGCGCTGTTTACCAACCCGGAGCACCAGCCCTTTGGCACCATAGAGGTGCTCTCGGTCAAGGCGGTAGCCTTCGATGAACTGAACGACGAGCACGCCCGTCAGGAGAACATGACACTCCCCGAGCTCAAACAGGTGATCCGCGAGATCTACCCCGATCTACCGCCGCTCTATGTGATTGAATTCGTGCTGATTGAAGCCTGATTTTGTGAGCTGCCTCAGCTAACGCCGGTTGCGCTCTTTGGCTAAAAGCGCAAAATAACTGTTTTTATATACAGTTATTGGTGCGTTATGGATACACAACTTGAACCGGCCATTGCGGCCATGGTGACAGAGTTCATTGCCGCAGGCCGCCCCAAGGCGAGCAGCCTGAGCTGGCAGGAGCGGCGTGAAGGCTATCTTGCTTCAGCCATATTGGGTGGTGAACGGGAGGAGGTTGGCGCTGTCGAAGAGTGGCAACATGGCCATTATTCCGTTCGCCTCTATCAACCAGCACCAACCTCAAGTGCAAGCCGTCCGGCACTGATCTACTTTCATGGCGGCTGTTTTGTCAGCGGCGAGTTCGACACCCACGACCGCCAGATGCGGATGCTGTGCAATCGCGCCGAGGCACTGGTGTTTGCGGTACATACCCGCCTTGCCCCTGAACACACCTATCCTGCAGCACATGACGATGCACTGGCAGCCACGCTCGCCATCATGGCCGATGTGGAGAAATGGCATGGGGATCCGGCAAGGATTGCCCTTGCGGGCGACAGTGCCGGCGGCCACCTCGCCCTGATCACCACCTTGCGACTCAAGGAGCAAGGCGCCCCCTTGCCTGCAGCCCAACTGCTCATCTATCCGATGCTCGATGCTGCGAGCGACAGTGACAGCTATCGGCATCTAGGGGATGACTACCTCATCACCCGCGACATGCTGTTAAGCGGTTTTCACGCCTATCTGGGTGAACTGCCCGCCACTCATCCCGAAGCCAGCCCGCTCCACCATCCTGCCCTGTCAGGATTGCCGCCGACCCATATCGTAACGGCGGAATATGATCCGCTGCGCGATGAAGGGGAAGCCCTCTATCGCAAACTGCTGCAAGCCGGAGTCACAGCTACCTGTCAGCGGCAACTGGGTGTTATACACGGCTTCTTCCAGTTGGCAGGTGTGAGCCAGGCAGCCCGTCAGACAATTGAGCAGATCGCGATGCTTATCAGGCACCTCTGATTTGGCCTTTGCCGAGCGATGTGTTAATAGTGTCCTCTTTTGAATCAGGGAGGTGACCCGAGTGTTTGAGATAGCGAGCCTGAGAGAAGGGATGATGCACGGGGTCGAGCTGTTCCAGCTGCTGCTGGAGATCATCTCCATCGCCTGTGTGGTAATAGGGCTTGGCAAGACCCTTTGGCTGGCGGCACGGATGGAGGATCACGAACCGGGCTTTCCGCGCATTCGCCTCTGTTTCGGCAGTTGGCTCATTCTGGCGCTGGAGTTCCAGCTCGCCGCCGATATCCTGGCCACCACGGTCGCACCGAGCAAGGAGGAGCTGATCCGCCTCGCCATCATCGCGGTGATCCGCACCTTCCTGAACTACTTCCTCGGCAAGGAGCTTGAGGCACAAGCGGAACACCAGCAGGAGCAGCGCAGCGAGCAGACCAAGGCTGCTCAATAACCAGTATTCCTGCATAGCATCATCGCTGAGTGCCGTGCCATCCCGACCACAGCCGTGGCCTGGGATGGCACCTTTGTGACCCTTCCCGCACTTTTGGCAATCAGCCAACAATGGAACCCTTTTCAAGGTTTCCCCTGCCCTGTCGAGTAGCAGCTCATCTGCGTAAGATAGAAAATCTCCTCCCCAACCGGCCACGCTGATGAACCCGCAACCCCTCCACACGCCCGATATAGACCTCGATAGCTGCGTCATCTACCAGATCTACCCCATGAGCTTTCAGGACAGCGATGGCGACGGACTGGGCGACATCAACGGCATCCGTCAGCGCCTCGACTATCTGGCCACCCTCGGGGTCGATATGCTCTGGCTCACCCCCATCTATCGCTCCCCCAAACGGGACAACGGCTACGATGTGGCGGACTACCGTGCCATCGACCCCGCCTTCGGCACCCTGACCGAGATGGAGCTGCTGATAGCCGAAGCGGCCGCTCACGGCATCGGCATCATGATGGATATCGTCGCCAACCACACCTCCACCGAGCACGAGTGGTTTATGAAGGCACTGGCCGGGGATCCCCGTTATCAGAGTTATTACGTGTTTCGCGACCAGGCCTTCGTTGACGCTCACCCCATTACCTCGATTTTTGGCGGCAGCGGCTGGCAGTACGTGCCGGAGCTTGATCGCTACTACCTGCACAACTTCGATCCCAGTCAAGCCGATCTGGACTGGGACAACCCGGCGGTGCGCGCCGAAATGGCGGCGGTGATCAACTTCTGGCTGGGCAAAGGGATCAAGGGATTTCGCTTCGATGTGATCGATATGGTGAGCAAGGAGTGGGACCAGCTTGCCATGAGCAATGGCCCGCGCCTGCACGACTATATCCGCGAGCTCAATGCCGCCAGCTTCGGCGGCAAGGGGATCATCACGGTGGGGGAGACCTGGGGAGCCGATCTCGCCCATATGCAGAACTATTCGAACCACGATGGCAGCGAGTTCAGCATGGTGTTCAACTTCGAGCATCTGGGGCTGGGCAGTGACAAGTGGTCATCCCGCTTTGATCCCCTCGCCTTCAAGCGAGCCATGACCCGCCACCAGCAAGGGCTACACGGGCGTGGCTGGAACAGCCTGTTTCTCGGCAACCACGACCTGCCTCGCGCCGTCTCCCGCTTTGGCGATGACAGGCCAGAGTGGCGGGAAACCAGCGCCAGGCTGTGGGCCATGGTGCTGCACATGATGCAGGGCACTCCCTTCATCTATCAGGGGGAGGAGCTGGCCATGACCAACCGTCACTGGCAGCCGGACGAGCTACGCGATGTGGAGGCAATCAACTACCGCGCCAGCCAGTCAGGGCTGGATCCTGCCGAGCTGAGTCGGCGGCTCGATGCCATCGGCCGCGACAACGCCCGCACCCCGATGCAGTGGGACGCTGGCCTCCACGCCGGTTTCAGCACGGCCCCCCCCTGGATCGCCCTCAATGCAAACCACGTCGAGATAAATGCTGACGAGCAGCTGGCCCGCCCCGACTCACCGTTTCACTGCTATCGCCAGCTTATCGCCCTGCGCAAGGCTCACCCGGTCATTCGCCACGGCAATTTCGAGCTGCTGGATGGGGATGATCCCGAGCGTATCAGCTATCGCCGCCACTGGCAGGATCCGGCCAGCGGAGAGCAGCACACCCTGCTGCTGCTCGCCAATCTCACGGCCAATCCCTTGCCGATGCCCCACTTCGACAAGGTGACAGACAAGATGCGGTTGCTGCTGGCCAATTACCCTGGCGAACCACTGCCACTCTTCGCCCCTTATCAGTGCGCCATCTGGCTGCAAGTGGATCAGGGTTAACCCCGTGTTGACGGGCCATGTCAATGGCCCGTCAGCCACCTCCCGTTGGCTGTTAGCAGAAAATCATGCCCCCACGCTGTGGGATTAAATTAACCACTATTACTGACTTATTAATTGATTATTTATCCCGTTTGATACGCTCTCATTGCCCCTTTTACTATGCCTGCGACCTATCCATTGCCGATGCAACTATCGGCTTTCAAACTGGCATAGCAAAGTGGAAAACAGATGATCACCACAGACGGGAATAACGCAGTCGCCTCGGTGGCGTACCGCACCAGCGAAGTCATCGCCATCTACCCCATCACCCCCAGCTCGGCCATGGCTGAGCAGTCGTCAGCCTGGTCGAGCGAGCGAGGCAAGAACCTGTGGGGGGATGTGCCCCGGGTTGTCGAGATGCAGTCGGAAGGGGGCGCCATTGCCGCCGTCCACGGCGCCCTGCAGACCGGCGCGCTGGCGACCTCGTTTACCTCGTCGCAGGGTTTGCTGCTGATGATCCCCAACCTCTACAAGCTGGCGGGTCAGCTCATCCCCTTCGTGCTGCATGTGGCGGCACGCACCGTGGCGACCCACGCGCTATCGATCTTTGGCGATCACTCGGACGTGATGGCGGTGCGCCAGACCGGCTGTGCCATGCTCTGTGCCAGCAATGTGCAGGAGGCGCAGGATTTTGCCCTGATCTCCCAGATAGCGAGCCTCAACAGCCGCCTCCCCTTTATCCACTTCTTCGACGGCTTTCGTACCTCTCACGAGATCGCCAAGATAGCGCCGCTCGCTGACGACACCCTGCGTGCCCTGCTGCCCGCTGATGCCATCCGCGCCCATCGTGACCGGGCGCTCACCCCCGACAAACCGGTCATTCGCGGCACCGCCGCCAACCCGGACACCTACTTCCAGTGCCGGGAGGCGAGCAATCCCTGGTATGACGCCGCCTATGGCCATGTGAGCGAAGCGATGCAGGCCTTTGGCGAGCAGACCGACCGCCACTACCGGCCGTTTGAATATGTCGGCCACCCGCAGGCGGAGCGGATTGTGGTGCTGATGGGCTCGGCCATCGGCACCTGCGAGGAGGTGATCGAGCGCCTGCTGGCCCAAGGGGAGAAGGTTGGGCTGGTGAAGGTGCGGCTGTTCCGTCCCTTCTCGGCCGAGCATCTGCTGGCCGCTATTCCCGAGAGTGCACGCTCCATCGCCGTGCTGGATCGCACCAAGGAGCCGGGCGCACAGGCCGAGCCCCTCTATCTCGACGTGATGACGGCGCTGGCCGAAGCGGTCAGCCGGGGCGAGCGGGCAAGCCTGCCGCGGGTCATCGGCGGTCGCTACGGCCTCTCCTCCAAAGAGTTCGGCCCCGCCTGCGCGCTGGCGGTGTTTGCCGAACTGGCACAGGAGAACCCGCGCCCGCGCTTTACCGTCGGCATCTTCGATGACATCACAGGTCTCTCGCTACCGCTAAACGCGCTGGACACCTCAAGCCCCATTCACAGCCAGCAACACAAGCTGGAGGCGCTCTTCTACGGCCTTGGCAGCGATGGCACCGTCTCGGCGGCCAAGAACAGCATCAAGATCCTCGGCAACCACACCGAGCTCTATCCGCAGGGCTATTTCGTCTACGACTCGAAAAAGGCGGGGGGTCTCACCGTCTCTCACCTGCGGGTGGGCGAGCGGCCGCTACAATCGGCCTATCTGGTGGAAGAGGCGGACTTTATCGGCTGCCATCAGTGGCAGTTTGTCGACAAGTACCGGATGGCGGAACGCTTGAAAGCGGGCGGCATCTTCCTGCTCAACACCCCCTACAGCGAAGCGGATATCTGGCAGCGCCTCCCCAGCGAGGTACAGCATGCCCTGCGCGAGAAAGAGGCGCACTTCTACATCATCAACGCCGCCAAAATTGCCCGCGACTGCCAGCTCGGCAACCGCATCAATACCGTGATGCAGATGGCCTTCTTTCAGCTCAGCGCCATCATTCCCCCCGCAGAGGCGACCAGCCTGCTGAAGCAGGCCATCGCCACCAGCTATGGCAGCAAGGGGCAGACACTGGTCGAGCGCAACTGGATGGCACTGGAGGCAACCTGCGCCGCCCTGACCCGGGTGCCGCTGGGTGAGCTGGATCCCGCCAGCCGCCCCCGTCCGCCGGTGGTTTCGGCCAAGGCCCCCGACTTTGTCCAGACCGTCACCGCAGCCATGCTGGCTGGGCTGGGTGACAGCCTGCCAGTCTCCGCCTTCCCGCCGGATGGCACCTGGCCAGTCGGTACCACCCGCTGGGAGAAGCGCAATATCGCCAAGGAGATCCCCATCTGGGAGGCGGAGCTCTGTACCCAGTGCAACTACTGCGTCGCCGCCTGTCCCCACTCGGCCATTCGCGCCAAGGTGGTGGAACCGGATGCGCTGGCCGCAGCTCCCGCCACTCTCGACGCGCTGGATGTGAAATCCCGTGACATGCGCGGCCAGCAGTACGTGCTGCAGGTGTCGCCGGAGGATTGCACCGGCTGCAACCTCTGCGTCGAGGTGTGCCCGGCCAAGGATCGCAACAACCCGGATCGCAAGGCGATCAATATGGCTTCACGGCTCGCTCACCTCGACGAGCAGAAGGCCAACTACGACTTCTTCCTCGACCTGCCTGAGCGCAGCGCCGAACAGCTGGAGCGCATCGACATCCGCACCTCCCAGCTCATCTCGCCGCTGTTTGAATACTCGGGCGCCTGCTCCGGCTGTGGCGAGACCCCCTACATCAAGCTGCTGACCCAGCTCTATGGCGATCGGCTGCTGATTGCCAACGCCACCGGTTGCTCGTCCATTTATGGCGGCAACCAGCCTACCACCCCTTACACCACCAACGCCGACGGGCGCGGCCCAGCCTGGGCCAACTCGCTGTTTGAAGACAACGCCGAGTTCGGACTGGGCTTCCGCCTCACCGTCGATCAGCACAGGGAGCGGGTGCGCCGTCTGCTGGCGAGCCTGGGCGACACCATACCGGCAGCGCTGCGCGAGGCGCTCGGCGATGCCACCCTGCCGGTTTCCGAGCAGCGGGCCCATATCCAGCAGTTGCGAGCGCTGCTGCAGGAGAGCCAGACCCCGGCAGCCCAAGAGCTGGCTCGCGATGCGGACTATCTGGTGGAAAAATCGGTCTGGCTCATCGGCGGCGATGGCTGGGCCTACGACATCGGCTTTGGCGGGCTCGATCATGTGCTGAGTCTGGGGGAGAACATCAATGTGCTGGTGCTAGATACCCAGTGCTACTCCAACACCGGCGGCCAGCAGTCGAAGGCGACGCCACTCGGTGCCATTACCAAGTTTGGCGAGCAGGGCAAGCGCAAGGGGCGCAAGGATCTCGGGGCCAGCGTGATGATGTATGGTCACGTCTATGTGGCGCAGATCTCCCTCGGTGCCCAGATGAACCAGACCGTGAAGGCGATTCAGGAGGCGGAAGCCTACCCGGGGCCGTCGCTCATCATCGCCTACAGCCCCTGCGAGGAGCATGGCTACGACATGGCCGAGAGCCACGAGCAGATGAAACAGCTGACTGCCACCGGTTTCTGGCCTCTCTACCGCTTCGATCCGCGCCGCGCTGACGAGGGCAAGTTGCCGCTGGCACTCGACTCGCGGGCACCCAATGCCTCGCTGGCCGAGACCTTGCGCCATGAGCCCCGCTTCCAGCGGCTGGAGCGCCAGCTGCCGGAGGTGGCCAGCCAGCTCTATCAAGAGGCAGAGCAGGAGGCCAATCGCCGCTTCGCCTGGCTGAGCCAGCTGGCGGGCAAGGAGAGTCCGGCGCAGGAGTAACCTGAGAATGGCTTGATGGCAACAGCCACTCTATTCGCCAAATAACAATCAGGGCTCCCCGCGGGGAGCCCTGATGCTAGCTATGGTGAGCCTATGTCGGCGCAGGTCAAATCAGGCGCTGATAGATGCCAGCTCGTGGCGCTTCAACGCCAGCAAGGTGATGAGCAGCGCCAGTGTGGCGATCAATGCCATGCCGATATAGGTTGCGCTGAAGCCCGGGGCCAGCAGACCGGGGGCGAGTCGGCTCAGATCGCCATCGCTGCCGGCTGGCAAGCGCAAGTGGAACAGCATGGAGCAGATAGCCACGCCAACGGCACCGCCTAGCTCCCGCCCGAAGTTGAACAGCGACATACCGATGCCGCGATCCTGCCGTGGCAGGGCATTTTGCACCACCACCGAGAGGGCGGGCAGCACCAGACCCAGACCAATACCGGCAAACCCGAGGGCCAGCTTGACCCAGGCATCGAAGTGGATCTGCCAGAGCGCCACCGCGGCCAGCGCAAACCCGACCGCAACAAAGCTCTTGTAGTGACCGGTACGGCCAATCAGCTTGCCGCCGACAAAGGCCCCGGCGGTGATGCAGATCATGAAGATCACCATGCTCATCCCGCTCTCGCTGGCGCTCAACCCCTTCTGCCACTGCATCTGCAACGGCAGATAGACCAGCACGGCAAACATCAGCAACTGGGAGAGCATCACCAGCAGCACGCTCACCAGATAGCCGGGCAGCCGCGCCAGATGGGCGGGCAATATGGGGTCGTGGGCACGCCGCTCAATCAGAATCAGCAGCAGCAACGCGACGCCCAGCGCCGCCGAGAGCCAGACTGCAGGCAGCGCCGCTTCCGGCGAGAGCAGCAACAGGGTGAGCGTGGTGACGGTAATCAGCAGACCCGCCCCCTTCCAGTCGAAGCGACTGTGGCGACGCACGTTGAGTTGCTTGAGGTTGCGGTTGATGAGAAAGACTGCCAGCGCCCCGAGCGGCAGATTGATCCAGAAGATCCAGCGCCAGCTGAGCTGCTCGGTGAAATAACCGCCGAGCAAGGGGCCAGCGATGCTGGAGACCGCATAGACCGCCGAGATGTAGCCCTGATACTTGCCCACCTCCCGCGGTGGAATGGTGTCGGCAATCACGGTAAACGCGAGAGCAATCAGGCCGCCGCCCCCCAGCCCTTGCAGCACCCGCGCTGCCAGCAAGGTCGGCAGATCCTGGGAAAGAGCACAGGCCACCGAGCCCGCCAGAAACAGGCCGATGCCGATATTGAGCATCCGCACCCGACCAAAGAGATCGCTCAGCTTGCCGTAGAGAGGCAGCACAGCGGTGGCCGCCAGCAGGTAGGCGGTGACCACCCAGGTGAGGGCGGCACCGGCATGCAGCTCGGCGCCAATCATGGGCAGCGGGGTGGTGACTATGCTCTTTTCCAGTGAACCGAGCGCGATCACCAGCGCCACGCTAGAGAAAATGGTTTTGGGGGATATTTTCGAGGTCATAAGCGGACTCGCTGATCTGATATGCCAAAGTATCCGGCAATGAACGGATTATTGTCTCACAAATCAGCAAGAGATAGAAAAAACGGCGGCCACAATCTGCCCAACCATGAGGCCGATCCCACAAAACGCCGACCGTTTCTGCTAGCCTGCTCTATTTGATTCGAGGAGCCCCCATGAGCGAGCGTGAGCAGTACGGGTTTGATCACTACGATGCCCTGATTTTCGATATGGATGGCACTTTGGTAGATTCCATGCCCCTCCATCTGGATGCTTGGGAGCTCACCTGCGCCGAGTTCGGCATCCCCTTCGAGCGGGATCAGCTCTATCAGTACGGCGGCATTCCCACCCGCAAGATCATCGCCATGCTGGCCGAGCAGCAGGGGCTGACGGTGGATGTCGAGGCTTTTACCCGTCGCAAGATTGCCCTCTATATGGAACATATCGACAAGGTCAGCGTCTTTCCCAAGATGTGGGAGCTGGTCAGGCACTATCACGGCAAGGTGAAGATGGGGATTGGCACCGGCTCACCGCGCAATCAGGCAGACTCCATCCTCAAAAGCACCGGACTCGACGCCTATATCTCTGTGGTGGTCAGTGCCGATGATGTCACCAACCACAAACCGCACCCCGACACCTTTTTGCAGGTGGCCGAGCTGCTCGGCGCTAATCCGGCCAACTGTCTGGTGTTTGAAGATACCCGGATCGGGCTTGAGGCTGGCAAGGCGGCAGGGATGGATACTCTACTGGTAATGGAAGGCGAACTGCACCAGAGGTAGCTCGCAAGCGGACAGCGGCAACATGGCGCCACCTCGATGGTGCCATGATGCTGTTCAACTCGCGGATAAAGGGTTCTCCTGCAAACAGGAGACGAGCGTCGGCCCGGTGGCAACTGTCAAGGAGAGTGCATCGACCATGGCTTCCTCCTTCCATGCCTGATGCTGGCGCAGCAACGCCAGTGCTTCAACCGGCGTATCTGCAAAGATGGGGGCCGCCATGGCGGCAAATCCCTGCTCAACCAGTTGACGACGCTCATCGCTATAGCGCGGGGCATTGGCATCGAGATAGGTAAGCGCCTGGCCCAGCGTGAAAAAGTGATAGTTGGGCATCGAATGACCCTCAAAAATAAAGTGCCATTCTACTCCTTTCTGCTCCATTTCCAGCCTTAAACCCTTGTCCATCCGGTGATCTCGTTCACATTTTTGTTAACAATCCCGCAGACAACCATGCCACGGCAGCTGGCCTCGCCCGCGACCCTTTCATCCCTGGCAGGCTGTAGACTACAACCGGCGCAGAGAGCCCGATCCATAGCGCTGCGTCGAGCCAAGGTCATCCTCTTGTTTGATGCCTTGACCATGCCGCACCTGGTCAGCCGATATATTGCCAACCCTGGTCACCTCGATATGGGACCACTGGGCTGTGTCACGCATATTTCACCAGATATATAAAAAGATAAAAACGCTCCGAGTCTTGGCCAACCGTCAGCCTACCGATAATTAACAAGCATCCCCCATGCAAATATTTGAATTATATTCCAGCCACATCTTTAACTACTGTTACAGTAATCTCTGCTAGCATATTTTTGCGCGGCAAGATAGATGACTAAAAAAACATAAAGTACATATCTATGCACAATAAAATCGTTTGATGGCAGCTTGATGCATCGCATTAACCCTTTCTTTACACTCCTTCACTGCCAAGGTATCTGCCCCAACCCCCGCCCGGACTGGACTATTGTTCGATGCATGGCCATTGGCGGACAAACAGGTGACTATTCAGCATGAATTGAATAGCAATATGATTAAATTTGCGCCCATTGAGCCATCTCATAGAAATGCAATCAGCGGTTTGCAACCCCTGATAGCCACTCATAGAATCGCAGCGTCTGAAATATCTACCCTGTCCTCTTCTCCCTTATTCCTCTCAGTAATTGAGTGGATCACAAATAATAACCGGGGATGCCGCCGCTGGCGCAGTGGCCGAGGCGTACAACGAGATGGGGTAAACCTGTACCTGAATGAACAACAAATATTAAAAAGAGGCATATCTATGAGTGGCACCATCATCAAATCGGCAAGAAATACCCCCCATGCACCCCAGGATCTGGGCCCCTGCACCCAAACGGTGGCGTTTTCTCATTACAACAATATCTCCGCCCAGCTGCCGGTCGATCCCGCCACCGGCAAGATGGTGAGTGGCGATGTCACCGCGCAGGCCAGACAGTGCCTGAGCAACCTCAAGGCGATCATCGAGAGCATCGGCCATGTGATAGACGATATGGTCAAAGCGACCATCTTCCTGAAAGAGATGGCCGATCTGGAGGCGGTCAACACCGTCTATCGCGAATTCTTCCCGGGCTATCTGCCGACCCGCACCACCCTCGCCGTCGCCGCCCTGCCGCTGGGCGCACTGGTGCAGATCGATGCCATCATCTCCAACGGCGAAGGTACCTTCCCACAAGATCCTTGCCCGCTAGTGAAGCTCGCCCGCAATAGCGACAAGGCGCCGCACAATCCGCTCTCCACCCATACCGTGGCCTTCTCCCACTACAACAATATCGGCGCCCAGCTGCCGGTCGATGCAGCCTCTGGCCAGCTGGTTGCCGGTGGCATCAAGGAGCAGGCGGGCCAGTGCCTGCGCAATATCAAGGCGGTACTGGAGGGGATCGACGTGCCCTTCGACGATATCGTCAAGGTGACCGTCTATCTGACCAATCTGGCCGATCTGGATGCTGTCAACGAGGTCTACACCACCTTCTTCCCCGACTCCGCCATTGCCCGCGCCGTGGCCTATCTGCCCGCCCGCTCGGTGGTCAGTGCCGCCGCTCTGCCCATGGGGGCACAGGTGCAGATGGATGCGGTCATCTCCCACGGTGACGGCACCCCGCCGCAACTGGTGGAAGATCGTCACAATCTGGTGATCCGTGCCCGCAATACCGACAAGGCACCGCGCAGCCCCTTGCACACCCAGACCGTCGCCTTCTCCCACTACAACCATCTCTCTGCCCAACTGCCGATTGACCCCGCCACCGGCAAGATCCTGGCTGGCTGCATCAAGGAACAGACCGCCCAGTGCCTCAGCAATATCAAGGCGATTGTGGAGAGCATCGGCCATGTGATGGACGATATCGTCAAGGTCAATATCCAGCTCGCCAATATCGCGGATCTGGATGCGGTCAACGCCGTCTACACCAAATACTTCCCGGCCTACCTGCCGGCCCGCACCGTGATCGCGGTGCGCGAACTGCCCGCCGGTGCTCTGGTACAAATCGATGCAGTGATGTCCAACGCCGAAAGCACCCCGCCGCAGGCGTAAGGGTTGCAATAAATAAAAAGAGACCGGCTATATGCCGGTCTCTTTTTACATGTCAGACAAAGAGGTAGCCCCTCAGCCCTCGATATCGCGGTTCCTGATCGCCACTCTGACCGCCTCTGCCGTGGTGGCCACCCCCAGCCGACGGCGGGCACTGCGCAGATGGTTCTCGACCGTGCGCACCGAGAGCTTCAGGGTGGTGGCGATGTCGGCATGGCGCCAACCCCGAGAGACCCACTCCAGCACTTCGCGCTCACGACCAGTGAGGCCGCGCTCGTGGCCCGCTACCGGCATCTCCATCAGGCGACGAGCTGCATGAAAAGCTGCCACCGCGATCAGCGCAAGGCCAACCCGAGCGGGAGCGCTGGCATCGATCTGATCACCGCCAAAACTCATCGCCCCCTCCAGTCCCAACGGCCCATAGACGGGTACCTGCAAGCCATGTCGGCCCGGCACTTCGGGCTGGCGAACGATACGGTACTGCTCACCAGAGGCGCCAACCGTTTTGCTCCAGAAGAAGGGCTGGTCTCGCTCCCTGATATGCATCGCCATCGGGCACTCGCGCATATAGGCATGCAGGTCGACCACCTCACCGCTCTCCAGCCACGCCCCCTCCAGCCAGTAGAGATGCTCGACCACCCCCTCCTCGCTGGCGCTGATGGAGAAAAGCGCAAAGCGGTGATACCCCAGCGGGGTGGCAAAGGCGCGCACCAGTTGCTGGATCTCCTCCAGCCGCTGGCACCCTTCCAGCGCCACCGCGACCTGCAATGCATTCGCTGGCGATGACGACAACCTCATCGCTTGGCAACCGCCTCCAGCAAGGTGGTGGCGGCCAGCTTGCCGAGGTTATTACCCGCCAGCGGGCTGTCACCGGTCAGCAGATTGCGATCCCGGCACACCTCTCCCGAGATGCCGTTGTTGACGATCTCGAAGCCAATCTCTTTGAGCTTCTCGCCAAACTTCCAGGTGAGGTGGCCCGGCATATAGCCAATTGCCGGGGTCTGGGCATCCAGCTCGTCGGGGAAGGCGCAGATCTTGTAGCCCGCGAAGGTCTCTGGATTGGCCACCGCCAGCAACGCAGCAGGCCCGTGACAGAGGGAGATGATGAAGCGATCGTTGGCCATCGCCCACTCCAGCAGCGCTTTCACCTCGGCACTCTGCGGCAACCCCATCAGGGCGCCGTGGCCGCCGGGAATAAAGACGCCGATATAGTCCGAGTCGGCGGCCAGCGCCTCTTTCAGCAGATCGGCCAGCTTGGCCGGTTGGCGGAACTGCGCCTGATATTTGGCATAGAGCCCCAACACCTCTTCATCTTCGCCGGGCATGGCCCACCACTCGAACTTGACCGGATTGCCGGAGAGGGTGGCCACGTCAAAGGCAAAGCCCGCCTTGTCGAGGTGATACATGGGCAGCAGGGTTTCGACCGGATGGTTGCCGGTGGAAAACAGGGTGCCGTTGTCGGTGGGCAGATAACGCTCATCGGCCCCGATCAGCAGGATCTTCCAGCGCCCCTCCCGATAGGGAGCGGGATAGTCGGCCCCGGCAAGGTCAGATTTGCGCGAGGTGAACTGGCTCAGGGAGTAGGGCGATGGGAAGAAGGCATTCTGCTCTGCCGGATCCGGGGTCGGTTGTTTATCGTCAACAAGCATATCGGTCATGGGTCAGGCTCCAGTAGTGGTGGACTCGGTCTCACAGTATTGACTGTCAGAGACCAAGTAAATGAGGGTTTTCCCTCAACCGCCATGACTATGGCAAGAGGTGTGACCGCGCTGCGACAAAACCTGAACAGAATCCCCGCCAGACTTAGGCCATCGCGGCAAATGCCCTGACGATGGCATCCATGACGGCCCTGACCCGCGCGGCATGCTGCACATCCTGATGGGTCACCAGCCACACATCGTAGGATTGCTGTAACTGCCGCTCGGGCCAGACCCGCACCAACCCGGCTTGCTCGGCGAGCGGAACCGCCACCTCGCCAAGCCCCAACCCCATCAACAGGGCCTGACGCAGCATCAGGCTGGTATTGACCCCCGCGGCGACCGTGGCCCCCTCGGCCGCCTCTTCGAGCATCATGGGCGAGCGCGCGCTCTGCCAGTGGGGCTCATACACCACCAGCGAATGGCCCGCAAAACCGGTGCCCGCTTCGGGAATGCCATGGCGAGCCAGATAGTCGGCGGAGGCATACAACCCGACCGGCCAAGAGGCCAGCTTGCGAATAATCAGGTCGGGATTGTCCGGCTTCACCGTCCGGATCGCGATATCCGCTTCCCGCAGGGACAGATTGACCACCTGGGTCGAGGTATTGAGGATGACCCTGATATCTGAATAACGCTGATGCAGCTCGGTCAGAGCAGGTATCAAAAAATCCATCCCCAGGGTGTCTGTGGTCGCCACGCTGACCTCCCCAACCAGGCGGTTATCGACCCCTTGCGCCGCCCGCACAAAATCAATGGCCGCCAGCTCCATCTGCTGGGCGCTGGCCAGCACTATCTCTCCGACATGAGTCAGCACATACCCTTTGGATGTGCGGAGAAACAGCGTGGCCGCCAGACGATGCTCCAGTGCGGCAATCCGCCTGCCAATGGTGGCCTGATCGACCCCGACCACACGGGCGGCGCCCCTCAGGCTCCCCTCCCGATGCAACGCCAGAAAAATTTTCGCATCATCCCAGTTCATCACGACTCCCGGTTGAAATGCATTTTTGCATTACAGATAAGGGATAATACTGCGTTTATTCATCAGCAATCTCCACTATCTTGGTGCTCATCCCACTCGGGGAACCTCATATCACCTCGTTACAAGGAGCCGCTGATGCATAACGCCTATTCCATTCCCGCCACCATGAGCGCGGTAGAAATTACCCAACCCGGTGGCCCCGATGTCTTGCAACTGACCACCCGCGCCACACCAGCGCCCAAGCCCGATGAGGTTTTGATCCGGCACTATGCGACCGGCATCAATGGGCCGGATGTGATGCAGCGCAAAGGGCTCTACCCGCCTCCGGCAGGGGCATCGGATATTCCCGGGCTGGAGGTCGCCGGGGTCGTGGTCGCCAAGGGGGAGCAGGTGACCCATCTCAAGATTGGCGACAAGGTCGCCGCGCTGATTTCGGGTGGCGGCTATGCCGAGTACAGCGTCGCCCACCGGAGCAATGTCCTGCCTCTGCCGCCCGGATTGAGCTTTGTCGAAGCCGCGGCGCTGCCGGAAACCTTTATGACGGTCTGGTCAAATATGTTTGAACGGGGTCAGTTCAAAAAAGGGGACATTATCTTGATCCATGGCGGTGCCTCCGGCATCGGCACGACCGCCACCATGCTGGCCAAGGCATTTGGCGCCGCCAAAATCATCACCACGGTCGGCTCACCCGAGCAGCAGGCCGCCAGCCTCAAGCTGGGCGCGGATGTGGCCGTGCTCTACAAGGAGGAGGATTTTGTCGAGGCAGTGCATGCCGCCACCGATGGCCATGGCGCCGACATCATTCTCGATATCATTGGCGGGGAGTATGTCGCGCGCAACTATGCGGCGGCCGCCATCAATGGCCGCATAGTCCAGATCGGCATTATTGCGGGCGCCGCCCCCAATCTGGATCTGTTTCCCATGCTGCAAAAGCGGCTGACCCATATCGGCTCCACCCTGCGCTCGCGTACTCCGCAGGAAAAAGCCGAGCTGATTGCCCAGCTGCAAACTCATGTCTGGCCATTTATCGAACGCGGCGAGGTCAAACCGCAGGTTTACCAGACCTTCCCGCTGGATGAGGCCGCCGCAGCCCACCATTTGCTGGACTCAGGCCGCCATATCGGCAAGCTGGTATTAACCATGGTGCCCTTGTCATCAGATAAATAAGGCCCATAGCAGACTTGGTTGAGGTGGGTGCGGTGATATCCAACGCGGAAAGTACCCCGCCGCAGGCGTAAGGGTTGCAATAAATAAAAAGAGACCGGCTAAATGCCGGTCTCTTTTTAGGTAACAGGAAGGGGTATTATTTTTATGGCATCGTCTTAAAGAACGCGAACGTCCGATTACGCTTCGCTAATCGAACCTACAGACTTTCTTGACTTATTTGACCACGACTTAATCTTTCTACGTTCTTTTTCAACCAATCTTGAACGCCACATTAAATCTGACAGTAATATTGCTATAGAAAAATTAAAGCGCATTCTTGGTGTTGAATTCGATGCCAGCTCATCTGGGCCACACCAAGGTAACTGGCTCACAAGATTTAGTACTTTACCAGAACAAAAATCAACCCCCCTCCAACTATGACCGAACTCATTTCTAATCTTACGGATTATAGTTATCTCATGATACTCACTTTCTTCAATAAGACCGAGCGCATGAGCAGCAGTTACCTTAGCGGCAAACGTTCCAAGTGGTGCATTGAAACCACTCACAAGTTCACTACCTGATTTGTTTTTAACAAAAAATGACTCAAGAATATTTTTTAGCCAGTCATCTAACACTGCGGCTGCATTAAGCACAGCCCCTCGGTCACTCTCTTTATTGAACTCCAACAGAAATTCAGATAGTTCAATGATTTCTGTTTCTGCCTGCATAAAACGCCCCTGGTATTAACTCTTGAATCAGATAAACATTTTTAACATTAATAGCTAAATAAAACGCCCCCCATCTTGCAATGGGAGGCGTTTCTTATTCAAGTTATTGGGCCTGTCAGGCCCAATATTCAGCTATTAAAGGGACTCAGCGGTCGCAACCACGTTTTCCACGGTAAAGCCAAATTCCTTGAACAGCAGCTCGGCCGGTGCGGACTCACCGAAGGTGGTCATACCGATGATCTTGCCGCCGAAACCGACGTACTTGTACCAGTAGTCAGCGATGCCGGCTTCGATGGCCACACGCTTGGTGACGGAGGACGGCAGGACGGACTCTTTGTACTCGGCAGACTGGGCGTCGAACACATCGGTAGACGGCAGAGAGACCACGCGCACGGCACGGCCCTTGGCTGTCAGCTGCTCATAGGCGGCAACGGCCAGTTCCACTTCGGAACCGGTGGCGATCAGGATCAGCTCCGGAGTACCGGCGCAATCCTTCAGCACGTAGCCACCCTTGGCGGTATCAGCCAGCTGCTGGGCAGTACGGTCCATCTGGGCCAGGTTCTGACGAGAGAAGATCAGAGAGGTCGGGCCGTCGGTACGCTCGATGGCGTGTTTCCAGGCGATGGCAGATTCAACCTGGTCACACGGACGCCAGGTGCTCATGTTCGGAGTCAGACGCAGGGAGGCGATCTGCTCAACCGGCTGGTGAGTCGGGCCATCTTCACCCAGACCGATGGAGTCGTGGGTGTAAACGAAGATAGCGCGCTGCTTCATCAGGGCGGCCATGCGCAGGGCGTTACGGGCGTACTCCATAAACATCAGGAAGGTAGCGCCGTAGGGGATGAAACCACCGTGCAGGGCGATACCGTTCATGATGGCGGACATGCCGAACTCGCGTACACCGTAGTGGATGTAGTTGCCGGAGGCATCGTCGTTGGTCAGAGACTTGGAGCCGGACCACATGGTCAGGTTGGAAGGCGCCAGGTCGGCAGAGCCGCCCATGAACTCCGGCAGCAGCTTGCCGAACGCTTCCAGAGAGTTCTGGGACGCTTTACGGGTCGCAATCTTGGCCGGGTTGGCTTGCAGGGTTTCGATGATCTTGGCGGATTCAGCAGCCCAGTTGGCCGGTAGTTCGCCAGCGGTGCGGCGCTTGAATTCGGCAGCTAGAGTCGGGTGAGCGGCTTCATAGGCGGCGAACTTGGCAGCCCAGTCGGCTTCCAGTGCAGCGCCCTTCTCCTGAGCGTTCCACTCGGCAGCGATATCGGCCGGGATAACGAACGGCGCGTGATCCCACTTCAGGAAGGCACGAGCAGCGGCGATCTCGTCGTTGCCGAGCGGTGAGCCGTGGCAGTCGTGAGAACCGGATTTGTTCGGAGAACCGTAACCGATGATGGTGCGGCAGCAGATCAGGGTCGGCTTGCCGGTCTCGGCCTTGGCGGCTTCGATGGCGGCATTGATGGCTTCCGGGCTGTGACCGTCAATAGCCGGGATAACGTGCCAGCCGTAGGCTTCGAAGCGCTTGACGGTGTCGTCGGTGAACCAGCCTTCTACGTGACCGTCGATGGAGATACCGTTGTCATCCCAGAACGCGATCAGTTTGCCCAGTTGCAGGGTACCTGCCAGGGAGCACGCTTCGTGGGAGATACCTTCCATCAGGCAGCCGTCGCCCATAAAGGCATAGGTGTAGTGGTCAACGATGTCGTGACCCGGCTGGTTGAACTGCTCAGCCATGGCTTTTTCGGCGATCGCCATACCAACGGCGTTGGTGATGCCCTGACCCAGCGGGCCAGTGGTGGTTTCAACGCCCGGTGCATAGCCGTACTCCGGGTGACCCGGGGTGCGAGAGTGCAGTTGGCGGAAGTTTTTCAGATCGTCGATGGAGAGGTCATAACCGGAGAGGTGCAGCAGGGAGTACAGCAGCATGGAGCCGTGGCCGTTGGAGAGAATGAAACGGTCGCGGTCGGCCCACTTGGGGTTGTTCGGGTTATGTCTGAGGTGGCTACGCCACAGCACTTCGGCGATATCCGCCATTCCCATGGGGGCGCCCGGGTGACCGGAGTTGGCTTTTTGAACGGCATCCATACTCAATGCACGAATGGCATTGGCAAGCTCTTTACGAGAAGGCATCTGAATCTCCTGCGATTGCTTCATTTGATGGCCAAGATTAAGGCGCGTTATTGTCCCAGCAGGGCGCGCGGCGTGCAAATATTATCTGGATGAATAAAGTGGCTTTGGGAGGACAATCGCTTTTCTTGCCCTCTATTGGCCAAAGCAACCAGAGAAAAACGTTTGATTTCCATCCCTTTCGGGATAGGAGAGCACCGCTTGTGACCCATTGGACACTGCGCGACAAAATAGTGCTGGCAATCGCGGGGGGCGCTAATTAATATAGACGTCCAGATGTAGATACCTCTACACCATCCCATTCACCCGGTTATTGCTGTGGCGATAACCCAGACAAGCTGAGATTCATATCATGGCAAAGCTGTTTACTTCCGAGTCGGTCTCCGAAGGCCATCCAGACAAGATTGCGGACCAGATCTCCGATGCGGTACTGGACGCCATCCTCAAGCAAGATACCAAGGCCCGTGTCGCCTGCGAGACCCTGGTCAAGACCGGTATGGTCATGGTGGCCGGCGAAGTAACCACCTCTGCCTGGGTTGATATCGAAGAGATCGTGCGTGATACCGTGCGTGAAATCGGCTACACCCACTCCGACATGGGCTTCGACGCTGACTCCTGCGCCGTGCTGAACGCCATCGGCAAGCAGTCCCCGGACATCAACCAAGGTGTTGACCGCAGCAATCCGCTGGAGCAGGGCGCTGGCGACCAGGGCCTGATGTTCGGCTACGCCACCAACGAAACCGACGTGCTGATGCCGGCCCCCATCACCTACTCTCACCTGCTGGTGAAGCGTCAGGCTGAAGTGCGCAAGAACGGCACCCTGCCGTGGCTGCGTCCGGATGCCAAGAGCCAGCTGACCTTTGCCTACGACGACGCAGGCAAGATCATCGGTGTCGATGCCGTTGTACTGTCTACCCAGCACGCTGAATCCATCAGCCACAAGGATCTGGTTGAAGCGGTACGCGAAGAGATCATCAAGCCGGTGCTGCCGGCCGAGTGGGTCAACAAGGACACCAAATACTTCATCAACCCGACCGGCCGTTTCGTTATCGGCGGCCCGATGGGTGACTGCGGTCTTACCGGTCGCAAGATCATCGTCGACACCTACGGCGGCATGGCCCGTCACGGTGGTGGCGCCTTCTCCGGTAAGGATCCGTCCAAGGTTGACCGTTCTGCAGCCTACGCCGCCCGCTACGTTGCCAAAAACATCGTTGCCGCCGGTCTGGCCGATCGCTGTGAAATCCAGATCTCCTACGCCATCGGCGTGGCCGAGCCGACCTCCATCAGCGTCGAGACCTTCGGTACCGCCAAGGTCGCCGAGGAGCTGCTGGTCAAGCTGGTGCGCGAGCACTTCGAACTGCGCCCGTATGGCCTGATCGAAATGCTGGATCTGAAGCGCCCGATCTACCAGGCTACCGCTGCCTACGGTCACTTCGGTCGCGACGAGTTCCCGTGGGAGCAGACCGACAAGGCCGAACTGCTGCGTTCTGCCGCTGGCCTGTAAGGCTCGCTGTTGTGATAAAAGGGGAGCCTGGCTCCCCTTTTGCTTATCCGCTATCTGACGAGATGTTGATGTCTGCCACCCCTTCCCAGCTTGTCGCCCTGCTGCAACAACGCGTAGAGGCCTGCTTTGTGCAGGCCGAGGCGCGCCTTGGCCGCACCTTCCCACGCCCGCGGATCTACTGCAATATGCGGGGCCGGGCGGCGGGCTCGGCGCGACTGCAAACCTGGGAGCTACGCTTCAATCCCGCCCTCTATCAGGCCAACCAGCAGGCGTTTCTGGATGAGGTGGTGCCCCACGAGGTGGCCCATCTGCTGGTCTATGCCCTGTGGGGTGAAGGGCGCGGCAAAAACCGGGTCTTGCCCCACGGCAAGCAGTGGCAATCGGTGATGCGGGAGGTGTTCGGCCTTGAGCCCAGAACTACCCACAGCTTCGATCTGGCGGTACTGGCCCAGCGCACCGTGCCCTATCGCTGTCACTGCCAGCAGCATCAGCTCTCTACTCGCCGCCACAACAAGGTGGTACGTGGCGAAGCCCGCTATCACTGTCGTCGCTGCAAGCAGCCGCTGGAGCGGGAACGGCCGGAGCCAGAGCAGTAAGCCAGCTTGTGTCGCGCCCCTGTGGTAGGGTGCCCGCCATCGTTCGTCAATCACCCTGTTTTGCAAGGAATCCCATGCGTTTCATCTCCTCCCTCGCCCTGACCCTGCTGGCCGGTTTACCGCTGCTCAGCTCCCCCCTGCACGCCCAGACCTTTCGCGAAGCCAAGCAGGACCTGGTGAAGCTCTATCGCAGCCAACCCGCGGTCACCACCTTCTACTGCGGCTGTGACATCGACTATCAGGGCAAGAAAATGAGCCCGGATCTCGCCAGTTGCGGCTATGAGCCACGCAAGCAGGCCAAGCGCGCCGCCCGCATCGAGTGGGAACACGTGGTCCCGGCCTGGGAGTTCGGCCACCAGCTGCAATGCTGGCAGGATGGCGGTCGCAAGAACTGCGAAAAAGCGAGTCCCGAGTTCAACAAGATGGAGGGGGACATGCACAACCTCTTCCCCGCCATCGGCGAGGTGAATGGAGATCGGGCCAACTACCGCTTCTCCGACTGGAACGGCAAGCCGGATCAGTACGGCCAGTGCCAGATGCTGGTGGATTTCAAGGATCGTCGGGTGCAACCGCCCAAGGGGCCGGTGCGGGGCCAGATTGCCCGTGCCTACCTTTACATGAGCCAGCAGTATGGGCTGCGTCTGGCAGCGCAACAGCGTAAACTGTTTGAAGCTTGGGATCGCCAGTACCCGGCAGAAGGCTGGGAGTGCGAGCGCAACCGCCGCATCGGCAAGCTGCAGGGCAATACCAATCCCTTTATTGAAAAGCAGTGCCAATAACCCCATTTGACCAGGGAGGGGGATCGCCCCTCCAACCATGAAACCCTTCCCCACTGCCGCGTGAGCCTTGCTCGCCGCAGGATATAAAGGGTTTCCAAGCAAGAGACTGACAAGCAGCCATGCGCATTCCACGTATCTATGAACCGGCCACCCTGCAAGTTGGCCAGACCATCGCCCTGTCGGAAGACGGCGCCAACCATATCGGCCGGGTACTGCGCATGCAGCCGGGCCAGCAGCTTGAGCTGTTTAACGGCGATGGCAATCAATATCCCGCCACCATCGCCAGCATTGGCAAGAAGTCGGTGGAAGTAACCATCGACCGCTGCGACGTCCAATCGGTGGAGTCACCGCTGGCCATCCACCTCGGTCAGGTGATCAGCCGTGGCGACAAGATGGACTTCACCATCCAGAAATCGGTGGAGCTGGGCGTCACCTGCATCACCCCGCTCTTCTCCGAACGCTGTGGCGTCAAGCTGCCGGCAGACCGCTTGGAGAAGAAGCGCGAGCAGTGGCAAAAGGTGGTGATCAGCGCCTGCGAACAGTGCGGCCGCAACGTGGTGCCAGAGGTGCGCATGCCGATGGAACTGGACGCCTGGCTGGCAGAAGAGACCAAGGAACTCAAGCTCAACCTGCACCCGCGCGCCGAGTACAGCATCAACACCCTGCCCGTTCCCGAGCATGGGGTGCGCCTGCTGATTGGCCCGGAAGGGGGATTGTCGAGCGACGAGATCGCCCGTACCGTGCAGGAAGATTTCAAAGAGATGCTGCTGGGGCCGCGGGTGCTGCGCACCGAAACCGCCGCCCTGACTGCGATCACTGCGCTGCAGTGCCGCTTTGGCGATCTCGCTTGATACTATCGGCCGCATCAATCAGCCCCATGGCTGCATCGACGCAGCCGCAAGCGGCCGATTACGCTGCGCTAATCGACCCTACAACCCTATCGAGCCATTAAAAAGGAACAGCGGATGACCATTAAACTCGGCATCGTGATGGACCCCATCTCGGCCATCAACATCAAGAAAGATTCCAGCTTTGCCATGCTCGAAGAGGCGCAAAAGCGCGGCTATGAGCTCTTCTATCTGGAGATGAAGGATCTCTACATGGAAGCCGGTCGCGCCTTTGGCACCATGCGCCCGCTGACCGTCAAATATGACTATGCCGACTGGTACACGCTGGGCGAGGTGGTGGATCAGCCCCTCTCCAACCTCGATGTGATCCTGATGCGCAAGGATCCGCCGTTCGACACCGAATTTATCTACGCCACCTACATGCTGGAGCGGGCAGAGGATGAGGGTTGCCTTATTGTCAACAAGCCGCAGAGCCTGCGCGATGCCAACGAGAAGCTCTACACCGCCTGGTTTGCCGAGCACACCCCGACCACGCTGGTGACCCGCCGCGCCGACAAGCTGCGCGCCTTCCACGCGAAGCACAAAGACGTGATCTTGAAGCCCTTGGACGGCATGGGCGGCGCCTCCATCTTCCGCATGAAGGAGGATGACGCCAACGTCGGGGTGATTATCGAGACCCTGACCGCCCACGGCAGCCAATACTGCATGGCGCAGACCTATCTGCCCGCCATCAAGGATGGCGACAAGCGGGTGCTGGTGGTGGACGGTGAACCGGTTCCCTACTGCCTCGCCCGCATTCCGGCGCAGGGTGAGACCCGTGGCAATCTGGCGGCCGGTGGCCGTGGTGAAGCGCGTCCCCTGAGCGAAGCTGACTGGGCTATCGCCCGCGCGGTGGGCCCGACGTTAAAAGAGAAGGGCCTTATCTTCGTCGGCCTCGACATCATCGGCGATCGGCTGACCGAGATTAACGTCACCAGCCCGACCTGCATTCGCGAGATTGAAGCGGCCTTCGATGTGCACATCACCGGCATGTTGATGGATGCCATCGAGCGTCGGCTGGGCAAATAATCGCCAGGCAGGCTAACCGGCCTGTTCAGGGGTAACCCGTCCCTGACAAGCCCGGAAACAGAGAGGGAGGCCCAGCGCCACCCTCTCTGTTTCAAGGCAATCCGGAAAGAGGCGGGATCTCGCCCAGCCCAAAAAGCGGTTTTTCCCATGGGGATCAACTGCCATAATTGACCTCAAATACCTTTGCACTATTTGGCCTCTATGCAAACACTGCAAAATCACTTCCTGCTTGCCATGCCAAGCCTGACGGATCCCTACTTCGAGCGCTCGCTGGTCTATCTGTGCGAGCACAACGAAGAGGGCGCCATGGGACTGGTCGTCAACATTCCGGTGGAGATGTCGCTGGAAACCATGCTGACCCAGCTCCAGCTCAATCCGCCCAACAACCCGGAGCTCAAGCAGCCGGTACTGCAAGGGGGGCCGGTTCACGCCGATCGCGGCTTCGTGCTGCACAGCTTCCGCCCCGGTTTCAACTCCACCCTGCAGGTGGGGGATGAGATGATGGTGACCACCTCCAAGGATATTCTGGAAACCCTGGGTACGAGCGAGGCTCCTGCCCATTGGCTGGTGGCCCTTGGCTATGCCGGCTGGAGCGCCGGGCAGCTGGAGCAGGAGCTGGTGGACGGCGCCTGGCTGGTGATCCCCCCCAATCCGGCTCTGGTGTTCAAGACCCCCATTCACAAACGTTGGCAGCAAGCTGCCGCCAGCATAGGGGTGAACCCGGTTCACCTCTCCAGCGACATCGGCCACAGCTGATCGGCTGGCCCGCTCCGCTCTCTATTTCGAGGATTTATCAGTTATGTCATCACGCAGCATCATGGGCTTTGACTATGGCACCAAGAGCATTGGTGTCGCCATCGGTCAGGAGCTGACTGGCACCGCCCAGCCTCTGCGCGCCCTCAAGGCCAACGACGGCATCCCCAACTGGGACGAGATTGAGAAGCTGCTCAAGGAGTGGCAACCGGACCTGCTGGTGGTCGGTCTGCCGCTGAACATGGATGGCACCGATCAGGAGATCACGGTACGGGCCCGCAAATTCGGCAACCGGCTGCATGGCCGTTTCGGCAAGCCGGTGGAGTTCAAGGATGAACGACTCACCACCACAGATGCCCGCGCCCGCCTGTTTGAGCGAGGCGGCTATCGCGCGCTGGAGAAAGGCAGTGTGGACGGGGTATCGGCGCAGCTGATCGTCGAAGCCTGGATGGAAGAGCAGTACAACTAAGCCATCAACAGCAAGGCAAGGGTCGCCGCCCTTGCCTTGTCTCGCACTATCCTCCCCTCATTACGCCTGTGATGGACCCGCGACCAGACCTTCGGCCTCTGTCGGCGTCGCATTCATCATCCGGTTGAGCCAGGGCACCATCAGCCCCATCACTACCGCAATCAGCAGGGTCGCCATCCCGATCTTGCCAAATACGCCGGTGTAAATGGGCAAAGTTTGCAGCGGATCCGTCATCCCTTGCGGCACGGCGGTAAAGGTCGCCACATAGCCACCCAGCAGGGATGCCATCGCCTGAGTCAGGAACCACATTCCGAGAATGAAGCCCATCAACCGTTGTGGCACCAGCGCGGCGACCATCGCCAGCCCCAGCGCACTGATCATCAGCTCGCCCAGACTCTGGAACAGGTAGATAAGCACCATAAACCAGGGGGAGGTCAGCCCCTGCTCATCGGCAAACCACCAGCCGGATGCCGCCGCCGTCAGAAAGCCCAGCGAGCAGAAGAACATCCCGAGGGTGAACTTGAGCGGCATGGTGAGATCCCGCCCCTTGCTGCCCATCCGGGTATAGATCATCGCGAGTACCGGGCTACCCACCACCACCCAGAATGGGTTGAGCGCCTGGAAGCTGATTGGGTTGACGCTCATGCCCAGCATCTCGTGGTGCATGTTGTTGATGGCAAAGAAGTTCAGAGACGTCGGCATCTGGGCATACAGCACGTAGAAGAGCACCGCCTCCAGCATCAGCACGAAGGCCACATACATCTTGTTGCGGCCCACGGTGTCAAGCTTGAACGCCTCACGAAAGAAGAAGATCACCACGGCGATGGTCACCGTCATCAGCACCATGTTGGCGATCACCACGTGGTGCATCAGCCAGGCGCAGAAGAAGACCATGGCTACCGAGCCCAATATAACCAGCAGCAGCTTGCTGTAATCGAGCGGCAGGTGATCCGGCGCGGAGCCAATATCCTTGACCATATTGCGGCAGGCAAAGAAGGTAAGCAGCGCAATAATCAGCCCCACCCCGCACAGGTTATAGGTCACGGTATAGCCGTAGTGTTCGGCAATTACCGGCGCGAGCGAGAGGGAAATAAGGGAGCCGATATTGATCGACATATAAAACAGGGTAAAAGCCCCATCCAGCCGCGGATCTTTTGGCTGGTAGCATTTTGACAGCAGGCTGGCCGGATTGGCCTTGAACAGGCAGTTACCGACCGCAATGGTGCCCAGCGCATAGAAAATCAGGTCGGGATTGTAGATCGACAGACCGGTCATAAAGTAGCCTATCACCAGCACTACGGCCCCCAGCACCATGGTGCGCTTGGTGCCGAGAACATGGTCACCGACATAGCCACCGACCGAAATCAGGCCATATACCAGCGCCGAGAAGGCACCGAAGGTAATAAAGGATTGCTCTTGGGAAAATCCCAGTTGTTGCACAAAGAAGACCGCCAATACCCCCTGCACGCCGTAATAACCGAAGCGCTCCCAGAGTTCGACGAAAAATATCATAAAGAAGGGTTTGGGTTGTTGTAACAACCCGGTCGGTGCTGTTGCTGGACGCATATCAACCTGCCTTTGCTGAGATTTATTTTTATTAATCTGATGGTGGCTGCCGCACTATTTTTTGCCCGCCATTGCTATAACGGAGAGCACAGTCAGCCTGCCAATCTGGCTATTTTCGGGTGCAAGCGCCCCGTTCGATGAAAGGTGTTTTTCATCTAGCCGGTTTCAATTACGGGTTATCGGGGGATGGTGAGTGGCGTCTCCCAGTACAGTTACCGGCTCCGGGTTCTACCTTTGCTGCATCCCTTCACTCAAGCCGGTTTATCAACCTTGATGCTTATTCCTCTCTGCTCCGTCACTCATGGCTGGTGGCCAGATAGCCGGGGCATGACACGGCCACAGACGACCTGTGGGGCTGGCTCACGCCGCGCTCTACTGACAGTCACCTACGCAGGCGCTATCTAACCCCGCCATTCCAAGGGGTGTCATGCTATATCACTGCAAATACAGGAACTTAATGGTCGATCACACTTTAAAAGTGACCATTAGTGAAGTTTTCTAATGAAACCACATGAATTTTTTTCGTGAAAAGAGCTTCACTCGAGACGTGCAACCAAGGCTAATCTGTGCATAAAGAGAGTTGAATGGCACACAGTTGAACCCGAACTCGGCACTTAAGTCGTGCAAAAGCCCACTCATCCGGGCGATACGACAACAAAAAGCCGGAGCAGATGGCTCCGGCTGCTCGATGGGCACCGTCACGGCCACATTAGCGTGGCGATTCGTCGTTGTAGAGCCGCCGGATCTCGTTGCGCAGCCACATCACCTTGGCATCCTGATTGTGCCGTTTGTGCCACAGCAGGATGAAGGCGATCTCCAGCTGGGCGTAGAGCTTCTCGGGGAGCGGCAGCGGCATGGCGATCAGATTGTCGTGATGCCGACTGGCATAACCACCACAGTAAGAGGGCGCCACCGCAATCAGCTCGTGGCTCGACTGGGAGGCAATATGCAGCGCCTGCTCGAAGCTGGAGACCATGATGGGCACCTCCCGCTTCAGCCCCTCGTCCTCCAGCAGACTGTCGAGGGCCCAGGTATCGTTCGCTTCCCACACCATGCTGATCTGGGGGCAGGCCAAAAAATTCTCCAGCGACCACTTCTGCTGGAGCAAGGGGTGATCCTTGCGCAGGAACACCACCGGGCGATCGGTGAACAGCACCTCGTGATCGATGTAATAAGGCAAGCGGTTGACCTTGGCCAGGGAGCGGCCATGGGTCTCGCGGGCGCAGAAGCCGAGATCCGCATCGCCATTGACGATGTCGTTGAGGGAGTGGTGATCCCACCCCAGCATCCTGACCACCGAGTTGGGGTACTTCTGGTAGATGGTCATGGGCAGATCGCTCAGGAAGCTGATGTAGAAGGGGGACTCCATCACTAGGGTGAAGCGGGCACCATCGGGGATCGCCTCGCTATTGAGCGAGGTGATGTTGTCAGTGAGCTGGAACCAGACCTTCAGCTCCTCCTCCAGGGTCAGGGAGAGGTTGGTGGGCTGCAACCCCTGCCGTACCCGTACAAACAGGGGATCGTCAAACCACTCCCGCAATTTGGCCAAAGACTTGCTCACCGCCGACGGAGTGACACAGAGCTTTTTCGCCGCCCCTGCCACACTGCGCTCCTGCATCAGGTACTTGAATACCACCAGCAGGTTCAAATCGAGTTCACCCAGATTGCGCATATCCCCTCTCATCTTCCATCAGCCCTGCGACCGCGCTTCACGAAGCGCGAGCCATGGTAACAGCCCTTTGACAGCCAGGTAACTGAGCAGTGCCAGCAGCAGAGCGCAGATCAGCATCTCGGACGGAGTAAAGCCAAGTTGGCCCAGCAGCCAGATATAGAGGCCGGAGAGGCTGATCTGCATGATGCAGAGCACGGCGCTGGCAAAGGCCACGTTATGCTGACAACCATCGAGCGCCTCCCCCATCGCTACCCCGAAGCCACAGGAGAAGCCGACACAGACCAGCGCAAACCCCGGCAGCAAAAGATGGATATCGCCCCCCGCCTGCCAGCTGCCGATCAGTGAGCACGCCGCCAGCAGATAGGAGAGATGAGACACCGCCAGCACCTTCTGTTTGCCCAGCCAGCGCAACAGCAGGGGCATCAGAAAGGAGGTGGACATACTCACGCCGGCCATCACCATCATCACGATGGAGTACTGCTCGGTAGTGAAGCCAAACTCCTTCATCAGGATCAGCGGCGAGACGCTGACATAGACCAGAATGGCGGTCACGCTGGCACTGGTCAGCAGGGAGAGCAACATAAAGCGCGGGGAGCGCAGCAGGGCAAAGGGTTGCCCCGCGCTACTCCCCGGTTGCCGCGCCGGGCGGGTCTCCTTGAGCAGCAGCAGGTTGACAAGACCGCTGACAGCCGCCACCAGCGCCATCGCCACGAAGATCCCGCGCCAGTCAAAATGGGACAGAATTAGGTAACCGAGCACCGGCGCCAGCACCGGGATCACGCAGATCACCCCGTTGATCATCGAGAGCGCCATCGCCAGCCGCTCCTGACTCAGCACATCCCGCAGCACGGTAAAGGTCATGATATAGAGCGCCCCCGCCCCGACTCCCTGCCAGAAACGGCCGAAATAGAACTGGCCAATCTCCTCCGCATTGCCTGCCACCAGCGAGGCGAGGACAAAGATCAGCGCCCCCCCGAGCACCACCCAGCGCCGCCCGTAGCGATCGGCAATCATCCCGCCCAGCAGCACGGTGGCCGCCATACCGAACAGATAGATAGAGAAGGCGGTGTGGATCTGCGCCTCGCTCGCCTGCAAGGCATCGGCAATCTGGGGCACAGCGACCAGATAGAGATCGATCCCGACCGGATAGAGGATGATCATCAGAAAGGCGCACAGCAAAAAAGTTCTCATGGAGGCTCCGTAACAGAAATCTGGCCCCTGTTCGGCCAAAAGCGCGACAAACAGCAGGCAAACTGGTGACTATGCGGAGCACTATAGGAGGGGGCTACCACCACACCTAGTGAAGAGATGGCGATCTATACATTCCAAAATGGAAATATTGTTTCTATCGGTGTGCTATTCAGGCAACTAGATGGACAAGCCGCCGGGCAGAAGAGCACCGTGAGCTGAGTAAAAATAAACGCGATAAAAAGTGCACCGGGTACAATCCCGGCGCACTCGCTTGCGGTAAAACGCAGCCCCCGTGATTAGTCGGCCAGCTTGCTCAAAATGGCGTAGGCCGCCTTGATCCGGGCATCATTGGGATAGTTGCGGTTGGCCAGCATGACGATGCCAATCCCCTTGGCCGGGACAAAGGCAACATAGGCACCAAAGCCGTTGGTCGATCCCGTCTTGTTGTAGAGCCGCGGCTCCCCCATATCTTTGGGCGCGGCAAAGCGTTCCACCGGATTGGCCTTGAAGCTCACTGCCGGCGAGTTGCCCGCCAGCAGTGCCTGCTCGGTGACGGGATAGGCATAACTCTCCCAGCCCAGCCCCTGAGTCATCTCTCCTACCGAGAAGAAACCGGTATGAGTCATGGCAATGGCCTGCTGCATGGTTACATCACCGCGTTTGGTCATGTTGGCCTCGACAAACTTGATGAAATCCGCCGAGCTGGTCTTGATGCCATAGGCCTCGTCCGCCAGCACTCCCGGATTGACCCGGATCGATTTGTCCTCTTTGGAGTAGCCATAGGCGTAATCACCCATGGCTGCCGCAGGCACCTTGAGGTAGGTGTGGGCAAGGCCGAGCCCCGGCAACAGAGTCTGGCTCATCAGTTGCTCGAAGGGTTGGCCCAGAGAGCTCGCAGCCAGATAGCCGAACAGACCTATGCTGGGGTTGGAGTACTCCCGTTTGGTACCGGCGGCAAAGCGCGGCGTCCACTGGCGGTAGTAGGCTTGCATCTTCTCTGCCGAGTCGACCGCATCGGGGAACTGCAGTGGCAAGCCACCTGCACTGTAGGTGGCAAGATCGGCCATGGTCACACCATCAAAGGCAGACCCTTTCAGCCAGGGCGCGTGCAGGCTCACCTTGTCATCCAGCTTGAAGCCCCCCTTGACCACGGCGTAGGCACCGAGGGTCGCGGTCAGGGTCTTGCTGACCGAGCCGATTTCAAACAGGGTCTGCTCGCTGACGCGCTGACCGCTCTCCCGGTTGGCAACGCCATAGTTGAAATAGTGGGTCTTGCCATCTTTCAGTACGGCAACCGCCATTCCCGGGATCCGGTACTCCTTGAGCACCGGCTGAATGGTGCCATCCACTATTGTGCTCAGGGATACCTCACCGGCAGCATAGGAGAGCGAAGATGACAATGAAGAGAACAGCAGGGTGGCCAGCGTTAATAGGGAAGTCGTGGTTCGTGATTGCATTGGGTTATTCTCGTGGCAAATGAAATTGGGATTAGCATAAACAAGATGTATGTGCCCACGATGAAACTGTGTGAAGTCTCGGTGAAGTGAGCATCGCTTACCGCTCGATGAGCCCTTACTCTGCTCGCTGGCGTATAAGCTGTTGGGGCCAAGGAAAGAAACGGAGGCGCAGGTGAGATCACAAGAACAGATCACGACCGTACTGGGGACACTGGAGCAAGTCATTCTGGGCAAGCCGCTACAGCTGAAAATCGCGCTGGTGACCCTGCTGGCGCGCGGTCATCTGCTGATCGAAGATCTGCCCGGCATGGGCAAAACCACCCTGGCCCACGCCCTGGCGCAGGTGCTGGGGCTGGCATGCAGGCGGATGCAGTTCACCGCCGATCTGCTCCCCGCCGACCTGCTGGGGCTTCAGATTTTTGACCCCCAGCAACAAACATTTCGCTTTCACCCCGGCCCCATCTTCACCCAGGTTCTACTGGCGGACGAGATCAACCGCGCCAGCCCCAAAGTACAGAGCGCCCTGCTGGAGGCGATGGCCGAAGGCAAGGTGAGCATCGAGGGCCACACGCACCCACTCCCCGATCCGTTTTTCGTCATCGCCACCCAGAATCCGGCGGATCAGGCGGGCACCTATCCACTGCCGGAGTCCCAACTCGACCGATTCGCCGTGCGACTCTCGCTGGGTTTTCCGCCGCGAGAAGCGGAGCGCCAGCTACTGCGCGGCCACCAGCCGACTGGCCCTTTGCCCGCCATGCTGGATGCCGCCGGACTCGCCACCTTGCAAAGCGAAGGGGATGCCATCCATGTTTCCGATGCCACCCTCGATTACCTGCTGGCGCTGGTGCACCAGAGCCGCTTTGATGGGGATCTGCCACAGCCCCTCTCCCCCCGAGCAGCCCAGACCTTGCTGGCGGTGAGCCGGACCTGGGCGCTGGTTGCGGGGCGGCGCTTTGTCACGGTAGAGGATGTGCAGGCGGTCTTCCCCTATGTGGCCGAGCATCGGCTGCGGGGCAGCTTTGGCGTACAGCACGGCGAAGCCTGTCCCCTGAGCCAGCGATTGCTGGCCAGGGTCGATCCGGACAATCCATGATGAGCAAATTGCTAAACCGTTGGCAGCAGTGGCGAGCCCGCTGGCAGCGACGCTGGCTCGATCGCCGCATTCCCCCGGCCCGCCAGATCACGCTGGCTACCCGCAGCCTCTTTATCCTCCCCACCCGCATGGGGCTGCTCTATCTGCTGGTGCTGCTCGTCATCTATCTGCTCGGCACCAACTACCAGAACAATCTGGTACTGCTGGTGGCCTACTGCCTCGGCAGCCTGTTTATGGCCGCCATGTGGCTTACCCACCGCAACCTGTTGGGGCTGGAACTGCTGGGTGGCCAGCTGGTACTGGGGGAAGCGGGTAGCCAGCTACCTATCCGTATCTTGGTGCAGAGCCCTCGCCCGGTGCAGGCGCTCCGGTTTAGCCTCAACGAAGGTACCCTCTGGCTGGCACAGGCCGACGCTGTGCCCAGCACAGTTATCCTGCCAGTATCGGGCTCGCGCCGTGGGCCACTGCCCCTTGGCCGATTGCGGGTCGAGAGCCGCTACCCCCTCGGTCTGTTTCGCTGCTGGTCCCTGCTGGACTTGCAGTTGGAGGGCTGGCTCGCCCCCAAACCGGCGTTCGGGGCGCTAAGAGGGGAACATGCGACCGAAAGCGAGGGGCATCAGGGCCAGCCCGCTCCGGCCACTCTCGGTGACTTTGACTCTCTGCGGACACATCAGGCCGGTGAACCACTGAGCCGGGTCGCTTGGAAGCAACTTGCCCAAGGGCGCGGCCTGCTGACCAAGCAGTTCCATGAACCGCAGCAGGATGAGACTCACCTCACCTTGCAGCGGGTCGCGGGCGGGGATCTGGAGCAGCGGCTGGCGGTGCTGGCCTGGTGGTGCGCCGATTACGGCAAGCGGGGCATCCCCTTTACCCTGACACTGGCAAACCAGACGCTGGGGCCCGATAGCGGCGCCGCCTTTGTGCAGCGCTGCCTGCTGGCACTGGCCCAATTCGATGCAACACCACCGAAGATCACGCCAGATGCTGCTCGATAACCGCCGCCTGCTGCCACTCATCGCCCTGCAACAGCTGCTGCTGGTCGCGGCGCTCTGGCCCCAGTTGCAACTCTGGGTAGTGGCAGTGGGCGCCATCACTCTCGGCGTCCGGGCCATGATGCTGTGGCGCGGCTTGCCGCCCCTGCCTGCCCGCTGGTTGGCGCTGCTGGCCATCACAACCGTGGTGTTGCTGGGGTTGCAGTGGCGCACATTGGGCACCCTGCCCGCCCTGATCAATCTGCTCTGGCTCGGCTATAGCCTCAAGATGATCGAGGTACGGCGCGAGCGGGATATCGAGCAGGTGCTGCTGCTCGCCTTCTTCCTCATCGCGCTGGCGCTGGTACAACGCCAAAGCATCGGCTGGACAGCCGGGATGGCAGTGGCACTCTGGCTGGCAGTGACCGCGCTGGTGACCGCCGTCGTCCCCGAGCAGAAACGGCCTTGGCGCAGTGCGGGGAGCGCCCTGCTGCTGGCGCTGCCCTTGCTTATCACCCTGTTTATACTACTGCCAAGGCTGCCGCCCCTCTGGCAGATGCCCACCACCAGCCGTGCCCTGTCCGGCCTCTCGGAAGAGCTGGCCCCCGGCGATATCAGCGAACTGGTCAACTCCTCGGAACTGGCGTTTCGGGTCAGCTTTGCCGATGGCCCGCCCCCTGTCCGCGAGCGCTATTTTCCGGTGATGCGCCAAGAAGTTTTCGATGGTCAGCGCTGGTTGCTGAGCCCCGAGGTCAAAGCATGGCAGCAGACAGTGCCGGTGCAGACCGGGCTGACCCTTCTGGCATCATCTTCACGGGCAAGCAATCAGCTGGCAGATAGTCCATTACCCGCCGGGAGCTACGAGGTGATCGCCGAGCCCCAGCGCCACCGCTGGGCCTTTGCCCAAAGTGAACCGACTATTCTGACTGGACCAGTGCTGCTCACCCCCATTCACACCCTCTATCGGCAGGGGAGCGGCGAGGTGGCAATCCGCTATCGCATTGGCCGCGGCGAAGCGCAGCCAGAGAATGATAGCCAAGCCGCTCAGCGCAACCTGCAACTGCCAGCCGGAGGCAACCCGAGAGCGCGCGTCCATGGCCAAGTGCTGGCTGTGCGCTATCCGGATCGCGCAGAGCTGGTCGCCGCCCTGCTAGCGCAGTTTCGCAGCCAATCCTATTACTACACCCTGACACCGCCACGACTTGGCGGTGACGGGGTGGATGAGTTCCTGTTCGATACTCGGCGCGGCTTTTGCGGCCACTACGCCATGGCGACCGCTTTCGTGCTGCGCGCCGCCGGTATTCCGGCACGGCTGGTCACCGGTTATCTCGGCGGTGAGTGGAATCCCAGAGGCAACTATCTGGCGGTACACCAGTTCGATGCTCACGCCTGGGTGGAGTATCTCGATGAAGGAGGAACATGGCGGCGAATCGACCCCACTGCGGCAGTGGCACCGGAGCGCATTGAAGGCGGCGTGAGGGAGGCGCTGAGCGACGAGTTTACCGCCGCCGACCCTCTCGCTCTGCAGCGTTATCGCAACTGGGCCCTGCTCAATCAGCTGCGCTGGTGGGGCAACAATATCGACTACCAGTGGAGTCGCTGGGTGATTGGTTACGATGCGGGCCAGCTCTGGCAGCAAATCGGTCTGCGCTGGCCTGCACTGGCGGGATACACTCCCTGGTTGATCCTCGCCAGCCTGATGCTGGTCGCCCTGCTGGTGAGCTTGCCCCTGCTGTTGCCCGCCCGTCTGCCGCCAGAGCGGCGCATCTGGCAACCCCTGCTCAAACGGGGCAAACGCAGCGGCTATTCCCCAGAGCCTGCCGAGAGCATGGGAGCATGGTGCGAGCGGCTGGCGCGGCTGCGCCCCGACCTTGCCCATCCCCTGCTAAAGAGTGCGTGGCTCTATCGCCGCTGGCGTTATGCCCTCCTCAACGACCGGCAACAAAGGCGCTGCTGGCGCCAGTTGCGACGGCGTGTCAGACAGCTCGCCCAGCGCTGGGATCAACAGCCAACGAGTGCGCCATAAAAGAAGGGGGAGCCACCGGCTCCCCCTTCAGGTTTTCATCAAGAGGTTTGATTCACCGCTTGTTATTTTTTGGTCGGATTGTCCCAAATTCCCTCTTCCAGCTGGGAGCGGATCTCCGGGTACTTGTTGGCATCAAAGGTGGGCACCTTGCCCAGCTTGAGCTGGTCGTTGTAATCCTTCGCCAGCTTGATGGCGACGCCGGAGAGCAGCAGGATCGCCACCAGGTTGACGATGGCCATCAGTCCCATGGAAACATCCGCCATGGCCCAGACAGTGGGTAACTCGCCCACAGAGCCGAACATCACCATACCCAGCACAAACATCCGGAACAGCATCAGGCCGCCCTTGTGGTTGTGCTCGAGGAACACCAGATTGGTTTCGGCATAGGAGTAGTTGGCCACGATAGAGGTGAAGGCGAAGAAGAAGATGGCTGCCGCGATAAAGATGTTGCCACCGCTGCCAATCTGGGAAGAGAGCGCACGCTGGGTCAGCTCGACACCGGTCACACCGGAGCCCGGCTCAAACTGACCTGACATCAGGATGATGGCGGCGGTACAGCTACAGATTACGATGGTGTCCATAAAGACCCCCAGCATCTGCACATAACCCTGGGAGGCCGGGTGCGGCGGATAGGGAGTGGCTGTCGCTGCAGCGTTGGGCGCAGAGCCCATGCCCGCTTCGTTGGAGAAGAGACCACGCTTGATACCGTTGATCATCGCCTGGGAGATGGCATAACCGAGCGCACCCGAGCCAGCCTGCTCAATCCCGAAGGCGGACTTGATGATCAGCATGAAGACATGGGGCAACTCGGTGATGTTCATCGCCACGATCACCAGCGCCAGCAGGATGTAGGCCAGCGCCATAAAGGGCACCACCAGCTCGGCAAAACGGGCGATACCACGAATGCCGCCGAAGATAATCAGGCCGGAGAGCACCACCAGCGCCAGACCGCTGACCCAGTCAGGAATGCCAAACGCCACCTTCATCGCCAGACTGATGGAGTTGGCCTGCACCGCGTTGAACACCAGACCAAACGCCAGGATCAGGCAGAGCGAGAAGACCACCCCCATCCAGCGCATGCCAAGGCCTTTCTCCATGTAGTAGGCCGGGCCACCACGGTAGTTGCCATCCTCATCCTTGACCTTGTAGAGCTGGGCCAGGGTGCTTTCGACGAAGGCGGTCGCCATGCCGATAAAGGCAATCAGCCACATCCAGAAGATGGCGCCGGGGCCACCCAGATAGATAGCGACAGCCACACCGGCCAGGTTGCCGGTGCCGACTCGGGCGGCAAGGCTGGTACAGAGGGCCTGGAAGGAGGAGATGCCTGCGTTGTCCGATTTACGGCTGTTTTTCAGCACGGAAAACATGTGGCCAAAGTGACGGATCTGGATAAAACCCAGGCGGAAGGTGAAAAAGATCCCGACCCCGATGAGCAGGTAGATGAGCACGGCTCCCCACATCAGGTCGTTTAGCATCGCAATCAAGGTGTCCATAATTCTCTCGTTGTTATTCACATCCATGGCCAGTCTGCGCTGACCGTTTTCTGTCTGTCGTTTAATTAGCGTTTCGCTAAAGGGGCGGAATCTAGCACAGCGGGAGAGCCCGGAATAGTGATCCCGGTCACGCGAGACACAAAAAACGAACGGTAAAAGCCCATAAAGCTCCATTTAAATCGCAAACTTTCAACAAACTCAATAATTCAATCAGACAGGCCACCATTAAGCCCCATAAGAGAACCATTTTGATATATCCCTGATGAGCTATCCGGAAACGCAAACGCTTGCATGAAATGGCTTTCAAACGGCGATATTTCGCCAAACGTTTTCGCTGTAATTAAATTTCAAGTGCGTAGCGAGATAATTTATGTGATCGACGACACAAATATGGATATTGGCTAAAAAAGTTCAGCTGAAAGCAAACCGGCGCGAGGTCAGGATGAAATGTAAAAAACCTTACTAATCATATAGTTTCACGCCATAAAGCGGGATAACTCAACAGCCTGAATGTTTAACAACCAAGCGCCCCTATTGCAGGATGCAGCACATCAGTATTAATTAGGCAGGCAATGACGATGGGCCGCCCCCATCGCGCTTTTCTGAGCCTGAGGCACCAAGATCCTGTAATTTTATTTCAGAACCACCGTCTCAAGCCCGCAACCCAGGGATTACTCCCTCATTAAGAGATGATATTCGCTATGGCCGATAAATTAACCCAGCTGAAAGCCCTGACCACTGTTGTTGCCGACACCGGTGATATCGAAGCTATCAAACGCTATCAGCCCATCGATGCCACCACCAACCCCTCTCTGGTTCTGAAGGCCTCCGAGATCCCCGAGTACGCTCCGCTGATCGAAGACGCCATCAACTGGGCCAAAGCCCAGAGCCAGGACAAGGCACAGCAAATCATCGACGCGGGCGACAAGCTGGCCGTCAACATCGGTCTGGAAGTGCTGAAGATCGTTCCGGGCCGCATCTCTACCGAAGTGGATGCCCGTCTCTCCTTCGATACCGAAGCCAGCATCGCCAAGGCCCGCAAGCTGATCCGTCTTTACAACGAAGCGGGTATCAGCAACGACCGCATTCTGATCAAGCTGGCCTCCACCTGGGAAGGGATCCGTGCCGCCGAGGTACTGGAGAAAGAGGGTATCCAGTGCAACCTGACCCTGCTGTTCTCCTTCGCCCAGGCCCGTGCCTGTGCCGAAGCCGGTGCCTTCCTGATCTCCCCGTTCGTGGGTCGTATCCTCGACTGGTACAAGGCCAAAAATGGCCGTGACTACACCGCCAGCGAAGATCCGGGCGTGGTCTCCGTCACCTCCATCTACAACTACTACAAGCAGCACGACTACCCGACCGTGGTGATGGGCGCCAGCTTCCGCAATACTGGCGAGATCCTGGAACTGGCTGGTTGCGACCGCCTGACCATTGGCCCAGCCCTGCTGGAAGAGCTGAGCAAGACCGAAGGCGCCGTGGTACGCAAACTGGACTACACCGGTGAGCGCAAGGCCAAACCGACTCCCATGACCGAAGCCGAATTCCGCTGGGAACTGAACCAGGACGCCATGGCGCACGAGAAGCTGGGCGAAGGCATCCGCATGTTCGCCATCGACCAGGGCAAGCTGGAAACCATGCTGGCAAGCCGCCTGTAATCGGTTCTTTTTTCTGATAAAAACCGGGCCCCCACCAAGGGGCCCGGTTTTTTTTCATGGGCTTTTTTAGCGCTGTCATAGAGTCGTCACGAAAACGTTTTAATTTCAGATTCGTTATGTTATACGGGTGGTGAAAACGAGAAAAACCAAGGAGGGAGCCATGGAAATGTTCAACTTCGATTATGACGAGGTGGTTGAACTCGGTTCGCGTAGCCGCGGGACAACGGGAAAAAAACGTAAATGGCGTGAAATCGAGGCGTTGAAAGACAAACATCGCCTGCAGAAGGAACTGCAATCCATCGATATCGCCTATGAAGGTCTTACAGACGAGATTGAACTGTAATACCGCCAGACACCTGTAAAGCGCTCCGCATAGTCGGGGCGCTTTTTTATGCCGCTATCGGATGATCAAGCGGCTTGTCATGCCACCGCTAACGATGCCACAGGATGCAGCGGGCAGGCGACAGACAACGCGTTGCCGCAGTCCCTGACAGCCATCACCAATAACATGGCATACCAACCCCGCCTCTCACCCGCGAAGACTGAGCTGTGCCGTTTCAGGGCGCGTTGGGGCAATCACCGCAAGACAGGTCTTCAGCAATAAAAAACCCCCGTCGCTGACGGGGGCCTGAATACTCGGGGCTGACGGCTGCGCTTAGCAGTAGCCATAGCCCAGCAGACGCTGGTAGCGCTGCTCCAGCAGTTGCTCGGTATCGAGCGGACGCAAGGCGTCCAGATCCTGCTTGATGCGAGCCTTGAGGTTTTTGGCCATCTTCTCCACATCGCGGTGGGCACCGCCGAGGGGCTCGTCGATCACGTGGTCGATCAGCTTGAGCTCTTTCAGACGCTGGGCTGTGATCCCCATCGCTTCGGCAGCCACGGAGGCCTTGTCAGCGCTCTTCCACAGGATGGAGGCACACCCTTCCGGCGAGATGACGGAGTAGGTGGAGTACTGCAGCATGTTGACGCGGTCACCCACGCCAATGGCAAGCGCACCACCGGAGCCACCCTCACCGATCACGGTGCAGACCACCGGCACGGTCAGACCGGCCATCACTTTCAGGTTGCGGGCAATCGCTTCGGACTGGCCACGCTCTTCGGCACCGACGCCGGGGTAAGCGCCCGGGGTGTCAATAAAGGTGATGATCGGCATCTTGAAGCGCTCGGCCATCTCCATCAGACGCAGGGCCTTGCGGTACCCTTCCGGACGCGGCATGCCGAAGTTGCGCTTGATCTTCTCTTTGGTCTCGCGACCCTTCTGATGACCAATCACCATCACCGGCTCACCGTCGAGACGGGCGATGCCGCCGACGATAGCCTTGTCATCGGCATAGGCGCGATCGCCAGCCAACTCGTCGAAATCGGTGAAGATATGCTCGATATAGTCAAAGGTGTAGGGGCGCTGGGGATGACGCGCCATCTGGGATACCTGCCAGGCCCCCAGATCACCGAAGATCTTCTTGGTCAGCTCTTCGTTTTTCTTCTCCAGCCGGCGGATCTCGTCTTTCAGATCCACGGCGTGATTGCCTTCACTCACATGTTTGAGTTCATCAATCTGCGCCTGCAACTCGGCAATCGGCTGTTCAAAATCCAGAAAAAGACTCATAGGGCCTTAGAACCTCTAATCAAAAACCAATTCAACCCGCTCTCGTCCAAGCAGGACTCGCAAGTCATCTATCAGTTGATCGGTGGGCGTCACCCGCCACTCGGTACCGAGCGTCAATCGCACCCGGGAGCCGGGGCGACGATAGTTTACCTGAACCGGACAGACTCCGGCACGGGCGGGCTCCAAAATCTCGCACAAACGCGGGAAAAAGCGATCATCAATCCGCTGTTCATCGAGGGAGATGCGGATTGCTCTGGCAAAACGCTCCCTCGCATCGTTGATATCCAGTAATTCTCGAGCCGACATTTTAAGGCCACCAGAGAAGTCATCAAAGCTGACCTGTCCAGAAACCACCAAAATGCGGTCTTTTTGCATCAATTCTTCATATTTTTCCAGCGCTTCACTGAACAGGGTCACATCGAGGCGACCGGAACGGTCATCCAGAGTGAAGATCCCCATCTTGTTGCCACGCTTGGTCACCATGCTGCGGGCCGCAATCACCAGCCCCGCCGCCGTGGTTACGGTATCGCGGGAGGTGGGATGCAGATCGCACAGGCGACCCGAGGTATAACGACGCAATTCGCTGCTGTACTGGTTGATGGGGTGGCCGGTGAGATAGAGTCCGAGGGTCTCGCGCTCCCCTTCCAGCCATACCTTGTCAGGCCAGTGCGGCACGTTGGCAAACGCCTTCTTGACGTCGTCAATCTCTTCGGTGAGCACGCCGAACATGTCGACCTGCCCCACCGCCTGCGCCTTGGCGTGCTGCTCGGCGGCACGCATCGCCTCCTCCAGCGTTGCCATCAGGGCGGCGCGGTGGGGGCCGAGCCGATCCATGGCGCCGGAGAGGATCAGCTTCTCCATCACCCGCTTGTTGAGCTTCTTGATGTCGACCCGGTTACAGAAGTCGAACAGATCGCGGAACGGGCCGTCCTGATCCCGGGCGCTCAAGATCGCATCGATGGGGCCTTCACCGACCCCTTTCACCGCCCCGATCCCGTAGACGATATGGCCATCTTCGTTGACCGAGAAGCGATAGCGGCCGGTGTTCACATCCGGCGGGATCACGGTGAGCCCCATCCGCTGGCACTCATCCACCAGGGTCACTATCTTGTCGGTGTTGTCCATATCGGCGGTCATGACCGCCGCCATGAACTCGGCCGGGAAGTGGGTCTTGAGCCAGAGGGTCTGGTAGGAGACCAACGCATAGGCGGCAGAGTGGGATTTGTTGAAGCCGTAGCCCGCAAACTTCTCCACCAGATCGAAGATCTTCATCGCCAGTTCGCCGTCGACGCCATTCTTGACGGCCCCCTCCTCGAAACCGGCTCGCTGCTTGGCCATCTCCTCGGGCTTTTTCTTACCCATCGCCCGGCGCAGCATATCCGCGCCACCCAGCGTATAACCCGCCAGGGTCTGGGCGATCTGCATCACCTGCTCCTGATAGAGGATGATGCCGTAGGTCGGTTCCAGAATCGGTTTCAGGCTCTCGTGCTGCCACTTCTCGTCCGGATAGGAGATCGCTTCATTACCGTGTTTGCGGTCGATGAAGTTATCCACCATGCCTGACTGGAGCGGGCCCGGTCGAAACAGGGCCACCAGTGCGATCATATCTTCGAAGCAGTCGGGACGCAGCCGCTTGATGAGATCCTTCATACCGCGAGATTCCAGCTGGAATACCGCGGTGGTCTCGTAGCGCTGCAGCAAGTCGAACGACTTCTTGTCATCGATGGGGATGGCGGCGATATCGACCGGCGGCTTGCCCTCTTTGGCAAGACGCGGGTTTATCATACCGAGCGCCCAGTCGATGATGGTGAGAGTGCGCAGACCCAGGAAGTCGAACTTCACCAGACCGGCGTATTCCACATCGTTCTTGTCGAACTGGGTGACCGGGTGATGGCCTTCGTCATCGCAGTAGAGCGGCGCAAAGTCGGTAATCTTGGTGGGTGCGATCACCACGCCACCGGCGTGTTTACCGGCGTTGCGCACCACCCCTTCGAGACGGCGAGCCATGTCGATGAGGTCTTTGACCTCCTCATCCTGTTCGTAGAGCTCGGGCAGCTTGGGCTCAGCCTCGAATGCCTTGGCAAGCGTCATGCCCGGATCCGGCGGGATCAGCTTGGAGATACGATCCACAAAGCCGTAGGCGTGACCCAGCACCCGGCCCACGTCCCGCACTACTGCCTTGGCCGCCATGCTACCGAAGGTGATGATCTGGGAGACCGCATCCCGGCCATACATGTCGGAGACGTGCTCGATCACCTCGTCGCGTCGGTCCATGCAGAAGTCGACGTCGAAGTCGGGCATGGATACCCGCTCGGGGTTCAGGAAACGTTCGAACAGCAGGTCAAATTCCAGCGGGTCGAGGTCAGTGATCTTGAGGGCGTAGGCCACCAGAGAGCCCGCACCCGAGCCCCGGCCCGGGCCAACGGGGATGCCGTTGTCCTTGGACCACTGGATAAACTCCATCACGATGAGGAAGTAACCCGGGAAGCCCATCTGGTTGATCACTTTCAGCTCGACATCGAGGCGCTCGTCATACTCGGGACGGCGCTCGGCCCGCACTTGCGGATCCGGGAACAGAAACTCGAGACGCTCCTCCAGACCCTCTTTCGACTTGGCTACCAGAAAATCTTCGGTAGTCATGTCACCGGTCGGGAAGTTGGGCAGGAAATATTCGCCAAGACGCACCGTCACGTTGCAGCGCTTGGCGATCTCCACCGTGTTTTCCAGTGCTTCGGGGATATCGGCAAACAGCTCCGCCATCTCCTCCTGACTGCGCAGGTACTGCTGGGGGCTGTAGCGACGGGGACGGCGTTTGTCCATCAGGGTATAGCCATCGTGGATGGCAACCCGGATCTCGTGGGCATCGAAGTCATCGGCGTTGAGGAACACCACCTCGTTGGTGGCGACCACTGGCAGCTCGAACTCGGTGGCGATGGCCACCGCCATGTGCAGGTAGACCTCTTCGTCGGGTCGACCGGTACGCAGCAGTTCGAGGTAGTAGGCATCGGGGAAGTGGGTCTGATAGAAGGCGACGCACTGCTCGGTCATCTGCCGGTTGCCCTTGAGCAGGAACTTGCCCACATCCCCCTCGCGCCCGCCGGAGAGGACGATCACCCCCTTGGCATGCTCGGCGAGCCAGCTCTTGTCGATAACCGGACGCCCCTGCACGTGGCCGCGCTGGTAACCGCGGGAAATAAGCAGGGTGATGTTCTGGTAGCCGTCGTTATCCATGGCGAGCAGGGTGAGACGGAACTGCTCGTCGCCGAGCTCATCGCTCTGCACCCAGAAGTCGGCACCGACGATGGGTTTGATCCCCTTGCCGTGGGCTGCGCCATAGAAGCGCACCAGACCACACATGTTCATCTGATCGGTCAGCGCCAGCGCCGGCATGTTGTTGGCCGCCGCCGCCCCGACGATGGGGTTGATCTTCTGCAGGCCATCGACCATGGAGAAGTCGGAGTGGACTCGCAGGTGGATAAAACGGGGGTCAGCCATCGTCATCTCCTCTCGCTGCTCAAACTAAATGGCATGGTCTACTCGATCCCCAATGCGCGGCGCACCGGTTTGAAGCTCTTGCGATACTCCGGCAACGGGCCGCGCTCGGCCAGAATGGCGAGATGCTCCGCAGTCGGATAGCCCTTGTGGCGGGCAAAACCATATTCGGGATGACGGCTGTCCAGCTCGGTCATCTCGGCGTCCCGGGTCACCTTGGCGAGGATCGAGGCGGCGCTGATGGCGGCCACCAGGCTATCGCCCTTGACCACGGCACGCGCCTCCATCGGCAAACTTGGACAGCGGTTGCCATCGATGAAGACCAGCTCGGGGATGACCTTCAATCCCGCCACGGCGCGCTGCATCGCCAGCATGGTGGCATGCAGGATGTTGAGCTCGTCGATCTCCTCCGGAGTGGCGCGACCGATGGCCCAGGCGAGCGCTTTCTCTTTGATCTCGTCAAACAGCGCCAGCCGCTTCTTCTCGGAGAGCTTCTTGGAGTCGTTGAGCCCCGCGATTGGCTTGGCGGGATCGAGAATGACCGCAGCGGTGACCACGTCACCCACCAGGGGGCCACGACCCACTTCGTCCACACCGGCAACCAGCTTGTCGTCAGGAATATCGATCATCATCTTGTAGCCTTGAATCAAAACAGGCCCCGTGGGGCCTGACAGAGGTCGACTGGCGCAGCACTACCGCTCGAAAAGGATGAACGGGTAGCGCGGCGCAATCGACGGTCCGAAATAGCGTTATCTGCCGAGCAGATCCGCCACCGCATCGGCGGCCTGCGAGTCGGCATTGCAGCGGATCAGCTGGTGCAGCTCGGTGAAGGTGTTGACCAGCGCACTGTTGTCGTGCTCGAAGTACTTGCTCACCTCTTCCACCAGATTCTCCGGGGTGCACTCGTGCTGGATGAGTTCCGGCACCAGCATGCGACCGGCCAGCAGGTTGGGCAGAGAGACAAATTCGGTCTTCACCAGTCGCTGGGCCAGCCAATAGCTGAAGGGCTTGAGCTTGTAGCCCACCACCATCGGCTTTTTCACCAGCATGGCTTCGAGCGCTGCGGTGCCAGAGGCCAGCATCACCACGTCGGCGGCGATCATCGCCTCGCGGCCCTGCCCTTCCAGCAGCACCATGTCGAGACCCGGCGCTACCTCGGCCTTGATGGCCATAAACTGCTCACGCCGTTTCTGGTTGACCAGCGGAACGATGAAGCCGAGATCCGGATAGCGCACCGTCAGGTGTTTGCACGCCTCGAGAAACAGGGGGGACATAAAGCCCACTTCTGCGGTGCGGCTGCCCGGCAGCACCGCCAGCCAGCGGCGATTGGCATCGATACCGAGATTGCGACGCACGGCGGCCTGATCCGGCACCAATGGAATATCGTCCGCCATGGTATGACCGACAAAACGGCAAGGGGCGTCGAAGCGGTCGTAGAAGGCTTTCTCGAACGGCAGGAAGGCGAGCACCATGTCGGTAGCGGCCTTGATCTTGTGAATGCGGTTCTGGCGCCAGGCCCACACAGAGGGGCTGACATAGTGAACCGTCTTGATACCGGCGCGGCGCAGTTTCAGCTCCACTCCGATATTGAAATCCGGTGCATCCACGCCGATGAAGATATCGGGCGGATTGGCAATAAAGTGGCGCAACAGTTCGCGACGGACCTTGAGGATGCGCGGCAGACGGCCCAGCACCTCGGTGATCCCCATGACGGAGAGCTCTTCCATCTCGAACAGGGCCTTGACGCCGAGGGCCTGCATCCGCGGCCCGGCGATCCCTTCGAACTGCGCATCCGGGTAGCGGGCTTGCAGCTCGCGCACCAGACCGGCAGCCAGAATGTCGCCGGAGACTTCTCCGGCGACGATACCGATACGAACCGGATCAGGCACGGATGATCCCGCGCTCGTTATCTTTGAGGAAGTCCACATAGAGTTGGACGGCCGGTTCGGCTTGCGCCATCTCGATCAGCACCGGCAGCACCTCTTCGATGGTCTTGCCGGAGCGGAAGATCTCTTTGTAGGCACGCTTGACGGCAGAGATGGCCTCGGCGCTGAAACCGCGGCGACGCAGACCTTCAGAGTTGACCCCGAACGGCTTGGCGTAGTTGCCAGCAGCCATCACGTAAGGCGGCACGTCCTTGTTCAGGGCGGCGCAGCCACCGACGAAGGCGTGGGAGCCGACGCGGCCGAACTGGTGAATGGCGGAGAGACCACCAAAGATCACGAAGTCACCGATCACCACGTGGCCCGCCAGGGTCGCGTTGTTGGCGAAGATGCAGTTGTCACCGATGATGCAGTCGTGGGCAACGTGAACGTTGACCATGAACAGGTTGCCGCTGCCCACCTTGGTCAGGGATTGATCCTGAATGGTGCCACGGTGGAAGGTGCAGTTCTCGCGAATGACGTTGTTGTCGCCAATCTCGAGGAAGGTGCGCTCACCGGCGTACTTTTTGTCCTGGCAATCCTCACCGATGGAGGTGTGCTGGAAGATCTTGTTGCCGCGACCAATCTTGGTCGGGCCCTTGATCACCACATGGGAACCTACCCAGGTGTTGTCACCGATTTCCACCTCGGCGCCGATGACAGAAAAGGGGCCGATTTCAACCCCTTTACCGATCACGGCAGACTCATGGACGATGGCAGTATCGTGAATGATGGCAGTCTGGTCGATCACGTGTGTTAAACCTCGCGTTTGGCGCACATCAGCTCGGCGGTACAGACCACTTCACCGTCGACGGTGGCGACACCGGTGAACTTGGCAATACCGCGACGCTCTTTCAGGAACTCCACGTCGAGCACCAGTTGGTCACCGGGGCCGACCGGGCGCTTGAAGCGAGCGTTGTCGATTGAGGCAAAATAGTAGAGTTCGTTGGGAGACGGCTTGCCCACCATGGTAAAGGCCAGGATACCGGTGGCCTGTGCCATCGCTTCCAGGATCAGTACGCCCGGGAACACCGGCTTGGCCGGGAAGTGCCCCTGGAAGATCGGCTCGTTGAACGAGACGTTCTTGATGGCGCGCAGGGTTTTGCGCTCATCGCTGATCTCGTAGTCGTCTACACGATCCACCATCAGAAACGGATAACGGTGGGGCAGCAGATCCATGATTTCCTGGATACCCAGGCTCTTCTTTTCAGTAGTCAAAACAGTACCCTATACCAATCGTGATTATTCTTGATCCAGCTTCTTCTCAAGCTTGCTTAACCGCTTGTGCATCTCTTCGATACGCATCACCCGGGCGGCGGTCTTGCGCCACTCTTTATTGGTTTGCAGAGGGATGCCGGAAGAGTAGACACCGGGCTCGGTAATGGGTCGCATCACCATGGCCATACCGGTAACGGTGGCCTGGTCGCAGATCTCCATATGCCCGTTAAAGACGGAAGCGCCGCCAATGATACAGTATTTGCCGACCTTGAGACTACCAGCCATCACGGTAGAGCCCGCCACGGCGGTGCCGTAACCGATCTCCACGTTGTGGGCGATCTGGCACTGGTTGTCGATGATGACGTTGTCAGCGATGCGGGTATCTTCCAGCGCACCGCGGTCAATGGTGGTACAGGCACCGATCTCGACCCGGTTGCCAATGGTCACACCGCCGAGCTGGGGGATCTTGATCCACTCGCCACGCTCGTTGGCATAACCGAAACCATCGGCGCCGATCACTGTGCCGGATTGAACCAGACAGTCGGTGCCCATGGTCACATTGTGATAGAGGGTGACGTTGGCCCACAGCCGGGAGCGCGCTCCCAGCCGAGTATTTTTGCCAACAAAACAGCCCGGGCCAATGCGTACATCGTCACCCAGCACGACGCCGGATTCGATCACTGCATTGGCGCCGATGGCCACTCTCTCGCCCAGTTGCACGTCAGCCGCGATAACGGCGCTCGGATGAATATCCGTGGCCGGCTGCGGGGTGGTGTCCAGCAGTTGGGCTACCCGGGCAAAGCCCACATAGGGGTCTTTGAGCACCAGGGCATTGGTGGGACAAAATGGCAGATCCGCTTCTGTAATGAGCACGGCGGTCGCCTTGCTCTGCTCCAGATAGTGCCGGTACTTCTTGTTGGACAGGAAGGTGATATCCCCCTCCCCGGCCTTTTCCAGTGTCGCTACCTTGCGGATTTCCAGGGTTCCGTCGCCATGGACCTGGGCCCCCAGTTGCTGGGCCAGCTGTGCGAGAGTGAATGCCATCAATTAGTTGCTCTTGCTTACCTGAGAAATAACCTGGCCGGAGATGTCCAGCTTGCTGGCGGCATACGGGGCGGCATTGCGCTCCAGCACCAGATCGTAACCATTGCTCTTGGCGATGGAATCGATGGCAGCCTGCACCTTGGTCAGGATCTTGTTGCGCTCTTCGGACTGACGGCGGCCGTTGTCCTGCTCAAATGCTTGACGCTTCTGGTTGAACTCCATCTGCAGCTTGGCCAGCTTCTCCTGGTTCTGCTTTTTCTGCTCGGCGCTCATGAAGGCTTCATCCTTGCGGAACTTCTCGACCAACTTCTGGCCTTCCTGTTCCAGCTTCTGCAGCTCACGCATGCGCGGCTCGAATTCACCTTTCAGCTTGGCTGCAACGGCTTCACGCTGGGGCAGCTTTTGGAAGACTTCGCCCATGTCGACCACGGCGATCTTGGTCTCAGCGAAGGCAGAACCCATGCCGGCAGCCATCAGTGCAAAGCTCAAACCAGCTACTTTCAACGCTTTATTCACACTTACTCCTTGTTCCCTCATGGCGAGGGCTACCTGATTTACCCGATTATGCAAGCGGCGTTAGGACCGTCTTGTTACCTGGTGAGGCACGCATACCGCGCGTCCCATCATTGAAGACCCCCACCGCATGGGTGGGGGCGAAACTCTGCTTAGAAAGTACGACCGATGTTGAAGGAGAAGACTTCGGTGCGATCCCCTTCGTATTTCTTGATCGGCTTGGCCAAGGCAAACACCAGCGGGCCCATCGGCGAGAGCCACTGCAGGGAGACACCGGCAGAGACCCGGATATTGCCCGGGTTGGAGTAGTCCTGGCTCAGATAGTTGCAATCAGAACCGGCGGCGCAAGGATATGCTCCGTTGGCAAAATCGGTGCTCCAGACGGTACCTGCGTCCATAAAGACGGTGGAACGGATCTGCGGACGATAGGTCTCGGAGACGAACGGGGTCGGGAAGACCAGCTCCAGTGAAGCGACGGCCAGAGCGTTGCCCCCCACCGAGGTGTCGGAACCTTCGTAGTAACCAGTTTCACACGGCTGAGAACCCGTGCAACTGCCAGCACCCGGCTTGTTGTAGGTTTTGTAGATGGCCTTGGGACCAATGGTATTGCTCTTGAAGCCGCGTACTGTATCGAAACCACCGGCATAGTAGTTCTCGAAGAACGGCAGCATGGAGTCATCGCCATAGCCGTTACCGTAGGAGACGCGCCCCTTGCCAATCATCACCCAGTTATGATCCGCATCGAGCGGGAAGTAATGGGCATCTTCAGCGGAGAGCTTGTAGTACTGCAGTTCCATGCCCGGTACAGTCACCTTGGCGTTGACACGCTGGCGGTCACCGGCGGTCGGGAACATCCCCTTGTTCAGGGTGGAGCGGGTCCAGCCAGCGGTGACATCAACGGTCACGAAATCGAGGTTGGAACCATCCTGTGAGTAAGCATTCCAGAACTGATCCATCTGTACCGACTGGCGGTTATCATTCCACTGATCCCAGCAGTAGGTATTGCCATCAGTATCCGGATTGTCCTTCAGACACTCCTGATAGTTCTGGGCATTGAATGACGGACGGCTCAGCTTGGTGCTCTCGATACCGGTACTGAAGTCGAGACGGTTGAACTCATTGACCGGGAAGCCGCTGGAGAGACGGAAACCGATGGTTTCATTCTCGTAATCAACGATATCGGCATCATCGGCGCGGAACTGGTTGTAGTAGACCCGACCACCCAGGCTGACACCATCCACGGTGAAATAGGGGTCGTTGTAGCTCAGGTCAACGTTCTTGGAGTAGTCGTTGGTGCTGGCGTTGATGGAGACCTTTTTACCGGTACCCATAAAGTTGTCCTGGGAGATCCCCGCCTGCAGGCTCAGACCCGATTCGGTGCCGTAACCGATACCGGCGTTGATGGAACCCGCTGGCTGCTCCTTGACCTTGAAGTCGAGGTCAACCAGGTCATCGTTGCCCGGCACCCGCTTGGTGTCCACTTCTACACTCTCGAAATAACCGAGACGGTTGAGACGGCTCTTGGACTGCTCGATGTTGTCGGAGGAGAGCCAGGTGCCTTCCATCTGGCGCATCTCGCGACGCAACACCTGATCTTCGGTGGTTGCGTTACCGCTGAAGTTGATGTTGCGCACATAGACACGAGGGCCCGGCTCAACGTTGACGATCAGCTCAACTTCCTTGGTCTTGTCATTGACCTGCGGGAAGGTGACCACTTTCGGATAGGCATAACCGTAACGGCCGAGGAACTTGGAGAGCACCTCTTCGGTATGAGTCACCTGACTGGCAGAGTAGGTGCTGCCGGCAGCAATCGGGATCAATCCCTTCATCTCGCCACCGCGGTCGATCAGGTCACCCTTGAGCTGGACACCGGAGACCTTGTACTGATCCCCTTCCTTGATGTTGAGGGTGACGTAAACGCCCTTCTTGTCGGGGGTCATGGAGACCTGGGTAGACTCCTGCTGGAAGCGGATATAGCCACGATCCATGTAGTAGGAGCGCAGGGTCTCGATATCACCCGCCAGCTTCTGTTTCTGATAGCGCTGATCGGCGGTGAAGTTCCACCAGGGCACTTCGTCGCGCAGGGAGAGCTGGGCAATCAGTTTCTCTTCCGGGAAGACGCTGTTGCCGACGATGTTGATCTGCTGGATCTTGGCCGCTTCCCCTTCCACGAAGGTGAACTTGAGGTCGACCCGGTTGCGCGGCAACGGGGTGACGATGGCCTTGACCTTGGCGGAGTATTTACCCACGCCATAGTAGAAATCTTCCAGTCCCTTCTCGAGGGAAGTGAGTACGGTGCGATCCAGCGGATCACCCACACGGATACCGGAGGACTCCAGACTCTGGGTCAGTTGCTCCTCTTTGATATCCTTGTTGCCGGCAAACTCGATGCTGGAGATGGTCGGACGCTCCTTGACCATCACCTGCAGCACCTGGCCGTCACGGTAAACCTTCACATCCTCGAAGTTACCCGAGGCGTAGAGCTTTTTGATGGCGCTGGCCAGAGCCACGGAGTCGACGGTATCACCGACCCGGATCGGCAGGTTCAACAGTGCGGCACCCAGGGTCACCCGTTGCAGACCTTCGACCTGGATATCTTGCACCACAAAAGAGGCAGGGGCCGCCTGGGCCAGGAAACTGGCACCCAGCAGGCAACTCAACACCAATGCTTTTTTAACAGCCATTTTGTTCTTATGTGTCCTTGTTGATGCTCTGGCCTCAGAGGCGAGCGAAATCGTTAAACAGCGCAATGCCCATCAATAACATCAGAATGGCGGCACCGATCCTGAAACCCACTTCCTGTATTTTCTCTGATACCGGCTTGCCGGTGACCGCTTCGATCAGGAAATAGACCAGATGGCCACCATCAAGCACCGGCAGGGGGAACAGATTGATAATCCCCAGATTGACGCTGATCAGCGCCAGAAAACTCAAGAAATAGACCAGACCATAGTCGGCACTGCTGCCGGCGCCCTTGGCAATGGAGATGGGGCCACTCAGGTTGTCCAGCGACACGATGCCACCAATCAACTTGCCAATCATGTCAAAGGTGAGCGTGATCAGGCTCCAGGTTTTGTCCGCGCCATGCCACAGCGCCTGCAAAGGCCCATACTGTAACAGAATTCGATATTCATCCGGTAATGGAACCAGTTGCGGTGAGAGACCGACGAATCCCACCAGCTTGCCCTGCACCTTGCGGCTATCCGGGGTCAGGGTCACGTTGAGATCACTGTTGTTGCGCTCAACCACCACTTGAAGGGGTTCGCCCGGTGCCTGCTGCACCAGTTCGACAAACTGGGCCCACGCGGTAATAGGCTGATCGCCGACCTGTTTGATACGGTCACCGACCTGCAGCCCCGCCTTTTCACTGGCACTCTTGGCCACCACTGCAGCCACGACTGGCAGCACTTTGCCACTCAGGGGGACGATCCCCAAGCTGCCGATAGGCGACTCTTTATCCGGATCGAAGGTCCAGCCGGTCAGCGACAAGGTTTTATCGGTGGCATAGCTGGTATTGGGTGCCTGCACCTTGAGAGTCACTGCATCATCACCCAGATGACTTATAAGAGCGTAGGTGACGCTCTCCCAGTCACCGGTCAGCTCATCGCCGACCCCGACAATCTCCATCCCGGGCAGCACACCCGCCTCGGCCACGATGGATGCCGGACGCACTTCACCGATCACCGGCTTGACGCTCGGCACCCCGATGATAAACATCAGCCAGAGGGCAAACAGGGCAAAGACGAAGTTGGCCATGGGACCTGCGGCGACAATCGCCATCCGCGCCCAGACACTCTTGTGGTTGAAGGCATACTGCTCGTCACCGGGCTTGAGTTCATCGACCCGGCCATCGAGCATCTTGACGTAACCACCGAGCGGGATCAGCGCCAGCACATATTCGGTGCCATCTTTACCCATCCGGCGCCAGATCGCCTTGCCAAAACCGATGGAGAAGCGCTCAACCTTGACGCCACAACGACGGGCCACCCAGAAGTGACCAAACTCGTGCACCGCGACCAGCAGGCCCAGCGCAACAACAAAAGCACCGATATTCCACAACACACCGCCCATCAGCCAAGCTCCTCAATCAAAGTGTGAGCACGGGCTCTTGCCGCACCGTCCAGGGCAAACAGATCATCGAGCGAGCCGACGGCGCTGCTCTCCAGCGCCAGCATCACTGCCTCGTTGATCCGGGCAATATCCATAAAACCGATGCGCCCGGCCAGGAAGGCGGCAACCGCCTCCTCGTTGGCCGCATTGAGCGCAGTAGTCGCCGCTTGTCCCTTCTGGCAGGCATTGATGGCCAGCGCCAGACAGGGGTAGCGATCATAATCGGGCCGGATAAAGCTGAACTCTCCGACACTGAAGAAATCCAAAGGTTCCACACTGGAGGGGATGCGATTGGGATAAGCCAGCGCATGGGCAATGGGGGTACACATATCCGGATTGCCAAGCTGGGCCAGCACGGAGCCATCCTTGTACTGCACCATGGAGTGGATCACCGACTGCGGGTGGATCACCACCTGGATCTGCTCGGGCGCCGCATTGAACAACCAGCGCGCCTCGATGTACTCCAGCCCCTTGTTGATCATGGTGGCGGAGTCGACCGAAATCTTGGCCCCCATCGACCAGTTGGGATGAGCGATGGCCTGCGCCGGCGTCACCTTGGCCAGCTCGCTGATCTCGGTGTAACGGAACGGGCCGCCGGAACCGGTCAGCAAAATCTTGCTGATCCCCGCCGCCGCCAGATCGCAAAAACCGGGCTGGCGCTGCACGGCGGTCGGCAGACACTGGAAGATGGCATTGTGTTCGCTGTCGATGGGCAGCAGCTCGGCACCATGCTCGCGAACGGCCTCCATGAAGAAAGCACCGGACATCACCAGCGCCTCCTTGTTGGCCAGCAAAATACGCTTGCCGGCACGTACCGCGGCCATGGTCGGGGCCAGTCCGGCCGCACCGACGATGGCGGCCATCACGCTATGGGCGTCGGGGTGAGCGGCAACCTCGCAGAGGGCTGCTGCACCAGACATGACCCGGGTCGCACTGCCGTGCGCTTTCAGACGGGCAGCCAGTTCACGGGCGGCATCCTCATCGACCATCACGGCAAAACGGGGGGAGAATTCGAGGCAGTCCCGCAACATGGCATCCACGTTGCGGGCGGCGGTCAACGCCAATACTTGCCAACTGCCCGGGTTATGGCGCAGCACTTTCAAGGTACTCTGACCAATGGAGCCGGAGGCTCCCAGAATAACCAGTGACTTGTGCATCAAAACTCCTGACTGAGTAGCAGATAACTGAGCAGAAACACCGGCAGGGCGGCGGTCAGGCTGTCGATCCGGTCGAGAATGCCGCCATGACCCGGCAACAGGGTGCCGGAGTCCTTGATGCCCGCCTCGCGCTTGAACATGCTTTCGGTCAGATCGCCGAGTACGGAGGCTAGCACCGCCAGCAGAGAGCAAAACAGCACGGTGATCATCTTGGCAGGAACAAATCCCATCGACCAGGTGACACCGATGGCCAGCAGGCTGGCGGTAAAGAGGCCGCCGCACATCCCTTCGATGGTTTTGCCCGGACTCACAGCCGGTGCCAGCTTGTGCTTACCGAACGCCTTGCCGAAAAAATACGCGCCAGAATCTGCCGCCCAGACCAGTCCCATCACGAACAACAGGATCCAGGCGCCCATCATGGGGTCATGGTAAAAGTTGTAACCACGGATGGCGACCAGCGACCAGAAGAAGGGAACCAGGGTCACCAGACCAAACAGGGACTTGAGCCAGAGAGACTCTTTCCACAGCTTGGCGCTTTGGGGATAGCGCAGCACCAGCAGCAGACCCAGCAGCCACCAGCTTACCGCGGTCCAGAGCACGCCCATCACCAGGGGGTGCAGGTGAGGCGTCCAGAGTTGCTCCACCGGCAGCCAAAAGAGGCTGGCACCGAGCAACAGACAAAATACGATGGGTAACCATTGCTGCGGAGCAGCAGAGACAAACCCACTCCATTCGCGACTGGCCAACAAAAACACCAGCGCTGCCAACAGGGCAAAAAATTTCAATGGCAGAAAGAAGAGCGCCCCCAACACCAGGGGGATCAACATCAAAGCAGTAATAATTCGTTGTTTTAGCAAAAGAAACCTCTCTCTTGGGAGCGGGGTTTAGCCGGTCTGCTGCTCGGCGATCAATTCCCGTATCTGTTCACCCGTGCAACCGAAGCGACGCTCGCGGGCAACGAAAGAGGCAACCGCCTCACTGAACTCGGCCTCGTTGAAATCGGGCCACAATACCGGGGTAAAATAGAGCTCTGCATAGGCGAGCTGCCATAACACAAAGTTGCTGATGCGATGATCGCCACCGGTGCGGATCAACAGGTCCACGGGTGGCAGATCGGCCATGCAAACCTCGCGGGTCAACATGGATTCATCAATGTCGTCTGCGGCCAGTTCACCGGCAACAACCGCGCGGGCCAGCTTGCGAGCCGCCTGAGCGATATCCCACTGGCCGCCATAGTTGGCTGCAATGTTCAGGGTCAATCCCTTGTTATTGGCGGTCAAGGCTTCCGCCTTGGCGATTTTGGCCTGCAACCGATCACTGAAGCGATCTGTATCGCCAATCACCCTGAGCCGGATCCCGTGACTGTGAAGTTTGTTCACCTCGCGGCCCAGCACGGTAATGAACAGCTCCATCAAGGCGCTGACTTCCCCTTCCGGACGACGCCAGTTTTCGCTGGAGAATGCAAACAGGGTCAATGCCTCGATCTTGGCTCGCGCAGCAAAGGTAACGGCCTCGCGCACTGACTTGACGCCCGCCTTGTGGCCATAAACCCGCATCTTGCCTCGGTTCTGGGCCCAGCGACCGTTACCATCCATGATGATGGCGACGTGACGGGGTAAAGACGAGTTGGCACAATCACCCAACGCAGCCAAAAGCGACATGGTTTTCTCCCACAAAGACAAAAGCGCCGTGCAGGGGCACTACACGGCGCTCGTAATATACCTTTCAGGCGCTTAGATTTCCATTAGCTCCTTCTCCTTTGCAGCAAGAGCCTCATCGACCAGCTTGATGTAGGAGTCTGTCAGTTTCTGGATCTCTTCCTGGGCGCGACGGTCGTCGTCTTCGGAGATCTCTTTGTCCTTCAGCAGCGCTTTCAGGTCGGCGTTGGCATCGCGGCGAATGTTGCGCACGGCAACACGGGCGTTTTCCGCTTCGGCACGGACGATCTTGGTCAGGTCGCGACGGCGCTCTTCGGTCAGCGGCGGCAGCGGCACGCGCAGGGTCTGGCCATTGCTGGAGGGGTTCAGGCCCAGATCGGAGGTCAGGATCGCCTTCTCTACCGCCTGGATCATGGAGCGGTCAAAAATGGAGATGGAGAGGGTGCGAGCATCTTCTGCCACGACGTTGGCCAACTGTTTCAGCGGAGTGGCAGCACCGTAATACTCAACCTGGATGCCGTCGAGCAGGCTCGGGTGAGCACGGCCAGTACGGATCTTGGACATCTGGGTCTTGAGTGATTCGACACTCTTGCCCATACGCTCCTTGGCGTCGTTTTTAATCTCGTTGATCACAGCGGTTTTCCTTTTGGCGAACGAGCCGCCATGCGGCTCGCATCTATATTATTTGCTGACGTAATGGATCAGGGTACCTTCCGGCTCACCCATGATAACCCGGCGCAAAGCGCCCGGCTTGTTCATGTTGAACACCCGGATCGGCAGATCATGGTCACGTGCCAGAGTAAAAGCAGCAAGATCCATCACCTTGAGCTCTTTTTCAAGAACTTCATCATAACTCAATTCATGGTACAGCACGGCATCCGGATTCTTGACTGGATCTTCGTTGTATACACCATCAACCTTGGTGGCCTTGAGCACTACATCGGCTTCGATCTCGATCCCGCGCAGGCAAGCCGCAGAATCGGTAGTGAAGAAGGGGTTGCCAGTACCGGCAGAGAAGATCACCACTTTGCCTGCACGCAGCTGGCTGATTGCCTCGGCCCAGCTGTAGGAATCACAAACCCCTTGCAGGGAAATGGCAGACATCAGACGGGCATTCACATAAGCACGATGCAGAGCATCACGCATGGCCAGACCGTTCATCACGGTTGCCAGCATACCCATGTGGTCGCCCACCACGCGGTTCATGCCCGCCTTGGCAAGACCGGCACCACGGAACAGGTTGCCGCCACCGATGACCAGACCGACCTGAACACCCAGCTCAACCAGCTCTTTGATCTCTTGGGCCATCCGCTCCAGCACTGCCGGATCAATGCCGAAACCCTCGGATCCTTGCAGGGCTTCACCACTCAACTTCAGAAGAACACGTCTGTATGCAGGTTTGGGATTGGTACTCATGTCACTGATTCCTGGTCATATAAAGACCGCGACATAAGTCGCGGTCTGGGGAAACGGAAAAACCGGTTCGATTAGGCCTTTTGAGCGGCCGCGATTTGGGCTGCAACTTCAGCAGCGAAATCGGTCTCTTGCTTCTCGATGCCTTCGCCCACTTCGAAACGGGTGAAGGAGACAACGTCAGCGCCTTCTTTCTTCAGCAGCTCGGCAACAGTCATGGAAGGATCTTTCACGAACGGCTGACCAGTCAGGGAAACCTCACCGGTGAACTTCTTCATGCGACCTTCAACCATCTTCTCGGCGATCTCTTTCGGCTTGCCGGAGTTGATGGCGATGTCGATCTGGATTTCGCGCTCTTTGGCAACGACTTCAGCAGATACATCTTCAGGCTTGACGAATTGCGGGCTGTTGGCTGCAACGTGCATGGCCAGATCTTTGGCCAGTTCGTCGGAACCACCGGTCAGCTTGGTGATAACACCGATGCGGGAACCGTGAACGTAGGTGCCCAGGTTGTCACCTTCAACCAGCATCACGCGACGCAGGTTCATGTTCTCACCGATCTTGGCGATCAGGTTGGTGATGGTCAGCTCTACGGATTCGCCGTTGCCAAAATCAGCGGCTTTCAGCGCATCAACGTCTGCGATCTTCTGGGTAGCTGCGATCTCGACGATCTTCTGACCCATGGCCAGGAAACCGGCATCCTTGGAAACGAAGTCAGTCTCGCAGTTCAGCTCGATCATGACGGCAACGTTGCCTTCGGTACGGGCGAAAATCACACCTTCAGCGGCGATACGGCCAGCTTTCTTGGCGGCTTTGGCCTGACCGGATTTACGCATGTTCTCGATGGCCAGCTCGATATCGCCGTTGGCCTCTTCCAGTGCTTTTTTGCAATCCATCATGCCAGCGGCGGTGCGCTCGCGCAGTTCTTTTACCAGGGCGGCAGAAATGTTTGCCATGTCCAGTATCCTCGGTCTTGAATTGACAAGAAACAGGGGCCACAAGGGCCCCTGCTAACCAATTACATCAGCTTGGTTAATAAGGGCTTTGCAGACCTTATCAATTACTCAGCTTCAACGAAGCCATCTTGTTCGGCTTGAACAACGATGTCCTGCTCGCGAGCTTCCAGTACGGTGTCAGCAGCAGCATTCAGGTACAGCTGTACGGCACGGATAGCGTCGTCGTTACCCGGGATGACGTAATCAACGCCGTCCGGGTTGGAGTTGGTATCAACGATGGAAACTACCGGGATACCCAGGTTGTTGGCTTCTTTGATAGCGATGTGCTCGTGGTCAGCATCGACAACGAACAGAACGTCAGGCAGGCCGCCCATGTTCTTGATACCACCCAGGCTCTTCTCCAGCTTTTCCATTTCGCGAGTACGCATCAGCGCCTCTTTCTTGGTCAGCTTCTCGAAGGTACCGTCCTGGCTCTGGGTTTCCAGATCTTTCAGGCGCTTGATGGACTGACGAACGGTTTTCCAGTTGGTCAGCATGCCGCCCAGCCAGCGGTGGTTAACATAGAACTGGTCGCAACGCTCAGCGGCTTCTTTTACGGCTTCAGACGCGGCACGCTTGGTACCTACGAACAGTACCTTGCCTTTCTTGGCAGCTACGGAGCTGATGAAGTTCATGGCATCGTCAAACATCGGAACGGTTTTTTCCAGGTTGATGATGTGAACTTTGCTGCGGGCACCGAAGATGTAGGATTTCATTTTCGGGTTCCAGTAACGAGTCTGGTGACCGAAGTGAACGCCGGCTTGCAGCATGTCGCGCATAGAAACTTTAGCCATTTTATACCTCTATATTGGGGTTAGGCCTCCACACATCCCATATAACCGACCCGTTAAGGCACCCCGGCATATGTGTCGATGTGTGTGTGTTGTTTAAGTAAGGGTGATGAAATCGGGACGCAAGTTCCCCATTCCGGCGCGCTTTATACCATAACTTTGTTCAGGACACCACCGGCCGACACTCTAAACAGGTGTAAATCTGGATCCCGCCAGAGGAGGTTGCGACTGCCATTTGACGCTGTGATGACAATCACACTGGAAGTACGCGGGGGTTGCGGATAAAATTTTGGCCTGATTGCAAACGCATCTATTTTTCATTACCTGATTGCCGGACATCGATAGATGCGCGATCAGGTCCCAAGAGAGATCCCATGTCCATTAAAATCAAGACACCGGAAGAGATTGAAAAGATGCGCGTTGCCGGCCAATTGGCCGCCGATGTGCTGGTCATGATTGCGCCCCATGTCAAAGCTGGCGTCACCACTGACGAACTGAACACCCTCTGCCACAACTATATTGTCGACGTGCAGCAGGCCATCCCGGCCCCGCTCAACTATCACGGTTTCCCCAAATCCATCTGTACCTCGGTGAACGATGTGATCTGCCACGGCATCCCGAACCACAAGAAGCTGCGTGATGGCGACATCATCAACCTCGACATCACCGTTATCAAGGATGGCTACCACGGCGATACCTCGGCCATGTTCATCGTGGGCGAGACCACCCCGCTGCGCCGCCAGCTCTGCAAGGTTGCGCAAGAGAGCCTCTACGCTGCCATCAAGAAGGTGCGTCCGGGTGCCTGCATCACCGAAATTGGCGCCGTGATCCAGCCCATCGTCGAGAAGGGCGGCTTCTCCGTGGTGCGTGACTACTGCGGCCACGGCATCGGTGCCGAGTTCCACGAAGAGCCGCAGATCCTGCACTACCGCAACAGTGGCAAGCTGGAGCTGAAAGCAGGCATGTGCTTCACCATCGAGCCGATGGTCAACAGCAAGAAGTATCACTGCAAGGTCAATCCGAAGGATGGCTGGACCGTGACCACCAAGGATGGCGGCGACTCCGCCCAGTGGGAGCACACCCTGCTGGTGACCGAGGATGGCTGCGAGGTGCTCACCCTGCGCCCCGATGACACTATCGACCGCTTCATCAAACACAGCTAACATCGAACCCCGGCCCTGAACTTCCAAAGCGCCGGGGTTTTTACTTCTGTTTCAGCCGTTTGCCTGCCACTTGCGTGTGAGATGCCATGGACGCCAGCCTGCTTTCCCCCCATTTGTTACCCGATGATCAGCTCACTCGCGACAACTGCAAAGAGTACCTGAGCCGCTTTCTCGGCTGGCTGCACGCCCGTTTTGATGCCGGCGACAACATCATCGAGCTGGTTGCCACCCGCTCCGAATACATGGATCAGTTGCTCTGCCGCCTGTGGCAGAAGTTTGGCTTCGACAAGAGCGACCTGACCCTGATCGCGGTGGGGGGCTATGGCCGCGGCGAGCTGCACCCCCACTCCGATATCGACCTGCTGATCCTCTATGACGGCGACGAACTGGACGAAGTGTTGGGACTACGCATTGGCGAGTTCATCACCCTGTTGTGGGATCTCAAGCTGGAGGTGGGTCAGGCGGTGCGCAACGTGGCGGAGTGTCTCGAGCAGGGGCGCGCCGATATTACGGTCGCCACCAACCTCATCGAGGCCCGCTACATCACAGGTCGCCAGGAGGGCTTTCGGCAACTGAAAGAGGCCACCGGCCCCCAGCACTTCTGGCCAAGTGAAGCCTTCTTTCGTGCCAAGCGCCAGGAGCAGGCGGAGCGTCATCAACAGTTTCTCGGCACCGCCTACAAGCTGGAGCCCGATCTCAAGAGCAATCCGGGCGGCCTGCGCGACATTCAAACCCTCGCCTGGGTCGCCCGCCGCCACTTTGGCGCCACTACCTTGTTCGAGATGACCAGCCACGGCTTTCTCAATCGCGCCGAGTACCGCGAACTGCTCGACTGCCAGAATTTTCTCTGGAAGGTGCGCTTTGCCCTGCACATGGCCATCAACAAGGGAGATAACCGCCTGCTGTTCGATCGCCAGCGCACCGTAGCCCAGATGTTGGGGTTCGAGGGGGAAGGCAACACTCCGGTCGAGCAGATGATGAAACGCTTCTATCAGACGGTACGGCGGGTCTCCGAGCTCAACGAGATGCTGCTGCAGCTGTTTGACGAAGCCATCCTCGGCAACACCGCCATGGATGTGCGCCGCCTCTCCGACGAGTTCCAGCTCCGTGGCCGCCTCATCGATGCGGTGGATGCGGAGCTGTTTAGCCGTGAACCGGCCGCCATCCTGCGCCTCTTCTATCAGATGGCCCAGCATCCCGAGATTGCCGGCATCCACTCGGCAACCCTGCGCCAACTGCGCGAGGCACGCCGCAAACTCAACTGCTGGCTGCAGGACTTGCCTGACTGCCGTCGCCTCTTTATGGCGCTGCTGCGCCACCCCAACGGCATCGGCCTGCCGCTCACCCTGATGCACAAGTACGGCATCCTCGCCGCCTATCTGCCCCAGTGGAACCTGATCGTCGGCCAGATGCAGTTCGACATGTTCCACGCCTACACGGTGGATGAGCACACCCACCGGCTGCTCAAAAACATTCACCAGTTCCCCAATCCGGCCAGTCGCCAGAGCCACCCGCTCTGCCACGAGGTCTTCACCCGGCTGCGCAAACCGGAGCTGCTCAGCATCGCCGCCCTGTTCCACGACATCGCCAAAGGGCGGCGCGGCGATCACTCGGAACTCGGCGCCGTCGATGCGCTGGAGTTCTGCCAGCTGCACGGCCTCGATCGCTACGAGAGTCGACTGGTCGCCTGGCTGGTGCGCCACCACCTGTTGATGTCGGTCACCGCCCAACGCCGTGACATCTATGACCCCGACGTGGTCACCGATTTTGCCCAGAAGGTGCGCGACGAGCAGCATCTAGACCTGCTCTACTGCCTTACCGTGGCCGATATCTGCGCCACCAACGATACCCTGTGGAACGACTGGAAGGGCACCCTGCTGCGGGAGCTCTACTTCGCGACCCAGAAGGCGCTGCGTCAAGGGCTGGAGAACCCGCCCGACATGCGGCTGCGCATTCGCGAAAACCAGCGTCAGGCCAAGCAACTGCTTGCGCAACGGGATGTATCGGAAGAGGCAATCAATCAGCTCTGGGGCGACTTCAAGGCCGATTACTTCCTGCGTCACAGCCCGGAACAGATCGCCTGGCACTGCCGCCACATCATCGAGCATGGCGACAATCCGGCACCGCTGGTGATCATCGGCAAACATCCGACCCGCGGCGGCAGCGAGGTGTTTATCTACTGCCGCGATACCCCGAATCTGTTTGCCACCGTCGCCTCGGCGCTGGATCAGAAGAACCTCAACATCCACGACGCCCAGATCATGAACTCGCGCAGCAACTATGTGCTCGATACCTTCGTGGTGCTGGAGCCGAGCGGCGAACCTATCAGCCCCAATCGCACAGCCACCATCAAGAAAGCGCTGGAGAAGGCGCTGCAGGAGCCTGGCAAGCTGGTGCTACGCAACAAGCCGTTGTCACGGCGCCACCGCCAGTTCAGCGTGCCGACCCGGGTGGTCTTCCTGCCCCGCTCTTCGCCCACTAAAGGAGAGAGCCGTCACACCCTGATGGAGCTGACTGCCCTCGATACCCCCGGCCTGCTGGCACGGATCGGTGCCGTTTTCCAGCAGTGCGGGCTGTCGCTGCACGCCGCCAAAATCGCCACCTTCGGCGAGCGGGTCGAGGACTTTTTCAGCCTGACCAGCCTCGATGGCGAGCCATTGACCGCCGAGCAGCAAAAACAGCTGGAAGAGCGACTGGTACACCAGCTCAATCCCCAGCAGTCGGTACTGGATTAAGCGAAGAGTGATTCGAAAGAGGCTGATTGTCGGGCGTTTTTTACCATACCAAACAACTGGTTGGCGCACACCGGATGAAGAAATGGCCGCTGGCCGGAAGAATTCCGGTCAACCCCTTAAAAACAGTCGGAAAAGTGTGATACAACAAACAGAATTTTTTAAAGGAAACCTGTCATGACCGAGTTGCAACAGATCATTGAAGCGGCCTTCGAGCGCCGCGACACCATTACTCCGGGCTCCGTGGATAGCGCCACCAAGTCCGCCATCCTGCAAGCCATCGACCTGCTGGACTCCGGCAAGGCACGGGTTGCCGAGAAGATCGCCGGTGAGTGGGTTGTCCATCAGTGGTTGAAGAAAGCGGTACTGCTCTACTTCCGCATCAACGACAACGGCATCATCAAGGGCGACGATGCCCAGTACTACGACAAGGTTCCCCTCAAGTTCTCCAACTACACCGCCGAGCAGTTCAAGGAAGCGGGTGTGCGCGTGGTGCCGCCGGCAACAGCTCGCAAAGGCTCCTTTATCGCCCCCAATACCGTGCTGATGCCCTCCTACGTCAACATCGGCGCCTTCGTTGACGAAGGTACCATGGTCGATACCTGGGCCACTGTCGGCTCTTGCGCCCAGATCGGTAAGAACGTCCACCTCTCCGGCGGCGTCGGCATCGGTGGCGTACTGGAACCGCTGCAGGCCAACCCGACCATCATCGAAGACAACTGCTTTATCGGTGCCCGCTCCGAAGTGGTTGAAGGGGTGATCGTTGAGGAAGGTTCCGTCATCTCCATGGGCGTCTTCATCGGCCAGTCCACCCGCATCTATGACCGCGAAACCGGCGAGATCCACTACGGCCGCGTACCGGCTGGCTCCGTGGTCGTCTCCGGCTCCCTGCCCTCCAAGTGCGGCAAGTACAGCCTCTACGCGGCGGTGATCGTCAAGAAGGTTGATGCCAAGACTCGCGCCAAAGTCGGCATCAACGCTCTGCTGCGCTCCATCGACGAGTAATCAGCATTGCTGTGATGAAAAGGGCGCCTGATGGCGCCCTTTTGATTTTGGCACCCCTGTCACAGGCAAGCCATGAGGCATCGGTTAAGATGGATGAGACAGGATCGTTTCAAACCGAGGAAGCCTGATGTACGAGAATCTGAAGAGCCTGGGGATCCAGGATCCCGCCTCCGTCGACAGCTATACCCTGCGCCAGGAGGCCAACCACGATATCCTCAAGATCTACTTCAAGAAGCAGAAGGGCGAGTTCTTCGCCAAGAGTGTCAAATTCAAGTATCCCCGCCAGCGCAAGACCATGCTGGTCGACTCCGGTACCCATGAGTACAAGGATGTCACCGAGATCAATGCCAACCTCAAGTATGTAGTGGATGAGCTGGACAACCTGACCCAGGGCGTCCATCAGCAGGCCGACCCGGATATCAAACAGAAGATCCTGCGCGACCTGCGCCATCTGGAAAAAGTGGTACAAAACAAGATCAGCGAAATCGAGCGGGATCTGGAGAAACTCTAGCCCCACCGATTTGACAAAAGAGCGCCCTGGTGGCGCTCTTTTTATTGGCTGACTTTATATAGTGATGGTGTGCAATAAGGTGAGCGAGGCACAACGCCAACAGAAGGTATCCCGTTACATATCGCCCCTTGGGCAACATGACACTAGCCGAGATCGAACTGCAGCGACTCGCTCACCCCATAACCAGAAATAGCAAGAGGGAGGCTTTCGCCTCCCTCTTCAAACACGCTGATATTCAGGCAACAGAATTAGTTGCTCTTCATCCAGATGTCCATGTCGGTTTTCAGGTTGTCAGACTTGGTACCGAAGATGGCTTGTACGCCGGAACCAGCCACTACCACACCGGCAGCACCCAGTTTCTTCAGACCAGCCTGGTCAACTTTGGCGACATCTTTCACGCCAACACGCAGACGGGTGATGCAGGCATCCAGAGAAGCGATGTTCTCTTTACCACCGAAGGCGGCAACCAGAGCAGCAGACATCTCGTCTTTGCCTTGGCCAACGGCCTCTTCAGCAGTCTCGTCTTCACGACCCGGGGTTTTCAGGTTCATGGCACGGATAACGAAGCTGAATACGACATAGTAGATGGCAGCGTAGACCAGACCCAGACCTACCAGCAGCAGCATGTTGTCGGCACGCGGCGATTGCACCACGAAGTCGATGAAGCCGTTGGAGAAGGTGTGACCGTGTACGATACCCAGAGAGTTGGTCAGCACATAAGCCAGACCAGCCAGTACCGCGTGGATGGCGTACAGAACCGGAGCGATGAACAGGAAGGAGAATTCAATCGGCTCGGTGATACCGGTCAGGAAAGAGGTCAGGGCAGCAGAGGCCATGATACCAACGATCTTGGCGCGGTTTTCCGGCTTGGCAGCGTGAGCGATGGCGAACGCAGCAGCAGGCAGACCGAACATTTTGAACAGATAGCCACCAGCCAGTTGACCGAAGCCGTTACCGGCAGCGCGGGACGCGTCATCAGCAGTCAGGAAGCAGGTCATGATACCGTGAACAGTTTCACCGGCACCGTTGACACAGGTACCCGCCTGATAGAAGAACGGTACGTTCCAGATGTGGTGCAGACCGAACGGGATCAGGGAGCGCTCAACCACGCCGTAGATACCGAAGGCCAGTACCGGGTTCTGGTTGGCAGCCCAGTCAGAGAAGGCACCGATGGCACCACCCACTGGCGGCCAAATCACGGACAGGATGACACCCAGACCGATGGAGAGGAAACCGGTGATGATGGGTACGGCACGTTTGCCCGCGAAGAAGCCCAGGTACTCTGGCAGCTGGATCTTGTAGAAGCGGTTGAACGCCCAGGCAGCGATACCACCGGCCAGGATACCACCCAGCACGCCGGTTTCGATGGTTTCAACACCCATCACAGGTGCCATGACCTTCAGGGTTGCGACCATGATGCCGTAGCCAACGATGGCTGACAGACCGGATACACCGTCGTTATTGGTAAAGCCCAGAGCAACACCCACTGCGAACAGCAGGGCCATCTGGCCAAATACGGAACCACCGGCTTGCTCCATCAATTGGGAGACAATTTCCGGCATCCAGCTGAAGTGGGCAGCACCCACCCCCAGCAGAATACCTGCGACTGGCAAAACTGATACTGGCAGCATCAGCGCCTTACCAACCTTTTGCAGATTAGAGAAAGCATTTTTGAACATTGTGTGCGCTCCTGAATGGATTGTCGTCCCTGAACGATCTATCTGGATGAAATAAGGACTGATTCATTCAGATATCTTCGAGTCGGGCTTGTTTATTTTGACCATCAGAATATAACCCAGCGGGTCATAAATTGCTGCTTTCGAAGGCGGGGGAATATTGAATTTGGAGGGAAGATCACAACTTGTTTAGCGGCTAAAAAACGCATCTAATATAAGTTAATAATCCGCACCATCACTCTATTACAAAGACATATAAATAGCAGTTTCACTTTGTATTTTAATAATGCCATTTATATCAAATGGAAACTCATTGTAACTCAATGTAACGGCGTGATTTTTATTTATTACAGTCTACCGATTAAAAAGGCCTCCAACAAGGGAGGCCTCAATAAATATATCTGACCAATAAATGGTCGTATTATTCTATTTTTGCGACCGCTTGACCGCATCAATAAACACGCTTTTTGCCTTGGTTGAACCAGCCCGCTCGGCCTCGTTCACCAGCTTCATCGCCTTGTCGATATCCCCCGTCTTGACCGCTTTTTCGATCTGGCTCTGGTAGAAGGCTTCTGTTTCACTCAGCATGGCAGGAGCAGGTTTGGCTGCGACCGCAGCTGTTGCAGTTGTGGTAACGGCTGCAGTCGTCGCTATCGCGGCAACCTGCTGACCCTGGCTCATGGCCACCTTATCGGCATATTCGGGTTTGAATACCGCTTCAAGACCACTTCCACGGGCCATATCTTTGACTTTGATCTGCACCAAACCCCAAGGGGAGTGCGGGATCACCGGATCCTTGATATCAGGCTCAACGGTACCATTAGCACGAGCAAACGCTTTTGATGGATGAAGGATTGTTGTGCTGCCAGAGAGTTGGTCCGCAGGCGCATAGACGATCATGTATGTTTCGCTGGCCGGGTTGCCAGGCATGCTGCGGTCAACAAAGAGACGCCCTTCGATACGGTCGTTATCGAGCAGGTGAGCAGGCTGATAACTGAATACAGACTCACCCAGTACGCGAGTCACCTTGAACTCGGCATCCAGCATAATGACTTTGGGCACCATCACGGTTTTGCTCACCTGTGATGCCAGGCTAATCGCCAGATTACCGGTGTTGGCCGGCAGGCGATAAGCCGCAAAGTAACTCATCCCCTCATCAAACTGAAAAGTGGGTTGCTTGCCATCGATGGCCAGCAAGGTCTCACCTTCAGGCAAGGGGGCATAACTGAAATCTTTAAACGCCACACAGCAGCTGGAGGCTTTGGCCAACGCTTGCTTGGCTTGATCTGCATCGCTCAAGATAGAGCCATGTTCTTGCAGAGGAACAACCATGTTGCCGGCACAACCGGTTAATAGCGCAGTGATTACGGCTGCAATAGACATCTTTACCCGTTTCATTTTTCTTATCTCCATAATCCGGTGGCCGTGATCCGGCGAAACAAAACTGCCCCCATAAGGGGGCAGTCACTAACTTAACTTAAACTTTTGCTTACCACCAAGCTTCTGCTTGCACACCAAACTGGTAGGTGTCTTTGGAGGTATTGCCTTCGAAGACTTTCTTGTCTTCGTCGTTAGCCAGGTAGGAGGCGAACACACGGATTTCCGGACGGGCCCAGAAGCTGGAACCAGCAGACCAGGCTTGAGCCAGGGTCAGCTTGTAGCCGGCATCTTTGTCTTCGCTGCCATTGGTGGACTTGTTGTTGTCCTTGAAGTAACCGCCTTCAAAGATGGTCTTGTTGAAGTCATCCCACTTGTACATCGGGCGAACAACAACAGACATGGTTTCCCACTTGTCGTTGCCGTCCCACATTTCGTTGCCTACACCGTAAACCAGCTGGTGACCCATCTCCCAGGAGTTGCCCATCGGAACAACGCCCCAGTTGATGATACGGAAACCGTCAGCACCGTCTTTGGCTTCAGCGCCGTACCAGGAACCATCGCCATAGAAAGCCATGGTCTTGGAGTAACCTTCGGTACCGTATTGCAGCACGGTTTTGTTGAAACCACCGAGGATGCCAGCGGTCAGTTCAGCAGTCAGCATCACGCCATCTTGCGGATTCTTTTTCAGTGCTTTCTGATCGTTGGTCTCATTGACCAGAGCATAGTCAACGCCCAGTTCCAAGGACGCATCGGTCCACAGCGGGATGCCGGCATAACGCAGATCCAAGGTGTTAACGTTCAGATCTTCATTCTTCTGATAGGTCGGGTTACCGTTGCCATCCACTCCGGTTTGGGTGTACTGGCCAAACACATCGGCAGCGCTGCGATCGTTGCGTACCCATGCGAAAGATACTTTACCCGGACCAGCCTGGATGCCTTCGATACCAGCACCGGCACCGGAGATGTTCCAGTAGTAGAAGTCGGAGATGTGGATGTCATGGCGTTGATAGTAACGCTTACCAGCCCACAGGGTTGCTTCAGGAGCAAAGTTCAGCAAGCCTTTGGCCTGTACGTTGAACTGACGCAGAGCGAAGTCGGAATCACCATTGCACTGCTTGGCATCGAAGTTACAAACAGTACCGGTACCTTCCCAGTCGTTTGAACCGTTGGAAGCCATGGCAAACATGGAATCAACATAGAAAGTCTTGCCATCTTTGTTGAATACTTCCTGACCCAGTTGCACTTCACCGTAGGTATCATTTTCGTTACCCAGACGGCCAACTTTATTGACGTTGTATTTAACCATGTCGCCGTCGCCGGAAACACCGACGCCGGAACGGAAGTAACCGTGGAAATCTACGGCAAAGGCGGCTTGGGAAGCCAGGGCGGCAGTAACAGCTGCTGCAATCGGGAGCCACTTCATTTTCATTGTCATATTCCTTATTTCCCGCAGTGAGGAGTGTGATCCTGAATATTCAACTTCTTATCACCATGTAATCCTGTTGGTGATAACCGAGGTTGATTATAGGGAGCGTATTTCACGACAAATATGAAGCGACTCACAAAATGGCGACAAATCGCTCGGCAAACGGTCTCCACAACAACAACAAGTAAAAAAGCCATCAACCGCGCAATTAAAATCCGAAGAACAAGAAAAACACACAACAACAACAACCCTGAAAGCGTTATCATTAATTAATTCGCGATAGAACTAAAGTCATTATTTTACGTTCGAATGACAAAAACATGACTGAGATCGCTTTCAAGATGGAACTTTTATTTGGATGACGGGTCTGCGGTGCGCGTGAAACCATTACGGCAATGGAATGCTAAAAGGGGAAAATACCCCTCCGCCATCAGGGGAAATATGCGTTGCAGAGTGAGATGGTTTTTGTGCAAATAACAATCCCCTGCTACTTAAGGCTCAGGGGATTGATATGGCTCTATTCAAGAGAATATTCAGGGCTGAATATCCCACTTTTTCAGCCAGCTGAGTGCTACCTGTTCGGGTTCATCGTGCACGGTGGCATCCAGCTCCAGCGGGGGCATCACTCGCGTGGCCCCCAACTCTTGCAGCAATCCGTCCAGCCGACGGCCCGCGCCACAAAAATGGTCATAGCTGCTGTCCCCCATGGCAATCAGGGCATAACGCAATCCCTTGAGCCAAGGTGCCTTGTCGGCCAGCTCGCTGGCAAAAGGCTGCAGATTGGGTGGAATATCCCCCTGCCCGGTGGTGGCGCTGACCAGCAATAAAAAACGGCCGGGGTCGATGTCCGCCAGCCGTGCTTCTTCGTGCAGAGAACAGTGATGCCCATTGCGTTCCAGCTCATCTGCCAAGGTCTCGGCCACCAACATGGCTGCGCCATAGACAGTTCCTACCACGATATCGATCTGCGCCATTCTCCTCTCCCTGTTTGAGTCACTCTTTTGAGCAACTCTATCAGCAAGCTGGCGTCAGATGCCACCGGTTCAGGGCTGAGGAGCAGGCGCTTAGTAGTCGCTCTCGCTGGCGGGCCAGCCCAGCTCGGCAAACAGGCGCAGCACATCCTGACCGAGCGGAGCCTGGATCCGCATTGGCACCTTGAGCACCGGATGGGTAAAGCTCAGGGTGCGGGCCACCAGCAGCAGCCGCTCGCAACCAAAGTGCTCGCGGAAGAAGCGGTTATGGCGGCCATCGCCGTGGGTGGTGTCGCCCACAATCGGGTGGAACAGATGATCCATATGGCGGCGTAGCTGATGCTTGCGGCCGGTCTTCGGGAACAATCGGACCAGACTGTAACGACTGGTGGGATGCTTCTTGGAGACCGCGTGGGGCAGCTCGACCTGATGCAGGCGCCGGAAAGTGGTGACGGCATCCTGCGCGGGACGATCCGGGTTGCTCATGGCATCGGCAATCTTGTCCAGCTGCTCCTTGAGGGGATAGTCGATCACCCCCTGCTCGGGCGCCCAGCCACGCACCAATGCCAGATACTCCTTGTGCACCTGACGCTGGGTAAAGGCTTCGGTCAGCGCGCGGGCAATCACCGGATCGAGCGCAAACAGCAGCACGCCTGAGGTGGGCCGATCGAGGCGATGCACCGGATAGACATGGCGACCACCGATGAGATCCCGGGTCATCTGCATGGCAAAACGGGTCTCGCCCTTGTCGAGCCAGCTGCGGTGCACCAGCAGACCGGACGGCTTGTTGACCGCCACCAGCCACTCATCCTGATAGAGCAGGGTCAGCTTCAGGTCACTCTCTTCTCGGGTTTGCGCTGGCATCATTGTTCGATCACTTTGCCGGAAAGCAGCAGGTCGAAGCGGGCGATCAGGCGCAGCAGCGCTTCTGCCTCGGCCAGATCCTCTTTGTAGACTTCGCTGGCCATGGGATAGAGGGAGACGCTGGTGGGCAGCGGAGCCTGCAACATCACCAACTGCTCCATGCGCGGGATCAGCACGAACTGCAGCCACTGATCAAAGCTCAGGGTATCGACACAAAAAGGCAAGGTGCTTGCCAGGGCTTCGTCACCGGGATGGTCAGCTTGCCAGCGTTCAAGGCGCTGCAACTCGGCGGTGAGTTCCCCCAACAGGCCAGCTACCAGCAAATATTGATTCATCTCGCTCTCTTCCTCATAACCACAGATTGATCCGCCGACCCGACAGGGTCAGCCAGGATGCCGATACATTCAGTCGCACAGCACCGGCGATTCAGCCGGCTCGTCGACATACACGGCAGCCAGCGCGGCCTGCCGACTTTAAAAAAGGGCAATACTATACACCTCCCCCCGCATGGCTGCCATGTTGATATCTGCCGCAGCGCACGTCTGTTGCCACTGGCTATCCTCGGCAAGGGCCTTATAATCGGCCCGCATCACCATTAGCCGGATCTCACCATGTCTGCTACGCCTACTGCCATCAATACCTTGACCGAATTTCTGACTCAGGCTGGCACCCAGTTCCAGCTGTTTGACATGGGCCGCCAGGTGCGGCCACTGGCAAGCGATACCTTTGTGCGCATCGAACAGCAGCAGGAGCCCTACCCCTGGCCGCTGCAACAGCACGCCTGGTTGGGGGTGCACTTCTTCCAGCCGAGCGAGTCTCGCCACTACCTCTGGTTCCTCAAATTCGCCCTCGATGAGCGCGGCCTGCTGATGTCAAACGGCCCCAAGCTGTTCATGGATCAGGTGGTGGAGACCTTGGGCTACAAGCTCACCGGCGATCTGGACGAGGAAAAAGCCCAGCGCTTGGCCGACAATCCCTACACCTTCCGCCCGGCGGAGGCAAAAATGGCCAGTCTGCACGCCAAGCTGGCGCACCAGCTGGAGCAGGCTCCTTCCGCCTATTACGATGCCCTCTGCCACTATCTGGCCACCCCCAACGACACCGGTTGGCAGACTCTGGGGCTGCAGGGCTTTGCCGATCTGGCCGAGCGACTGCATGATGAACGCAATCTGGCGCTGATCTGCAAGGCGCTGCCCAAACTGCCGCAAGAGCCGCTCTACGCCCTCTGCCAGAGCCTTGAAAACGCCCCGCTGCCGCCAGCAGTACAAGGTGCCCTGCTTGAGCGGATCGGCAAGGAGCAGGAGTGCGCCGCCCCCAACCCTGAGACCCTGGCCTACCTCTGCCGCGCCTTGGCCTCCTGTCCCGGCAGCACGCTGCGCACCAACAAGCTGCTGACCCTGCTGCAAACCCAGCCAAGCCCGGCGCTGCTGCTCGCCATCGCCGGTCGGCTCTGGCCCGATCTGAAAGATGCCAATCTGCTCAGCCACTATCTGGAACAGCTGGCGCTACAACCGACCCAGTTCTTCAATCAGGTTTTTGCCGAGTTGGTCACTTTACCGGCCCTGCGCAATGATATGCTGGCCAGACTGCGCGACCCCGACCGCAGCGATGCGCTGGGCAAGGCCATCGGCCGTCTGTTTGCCTCGGCCTGATCCCTCGCCTCCCCCTCACGCCACGAGGCAACACGGCGGGAAATAGAAAAGGAGATCGGGAGTGCCGAGCAGGACTCCCGGTTATCGACATCACGATAAGGAAGCCCGCCTATGGGAGAGATGCTCGGAATTTTGTTGCTGATTGCCGTAGCCGGCCTGTTCTGGCTGCAACGCCAACAGGCAGAAGTGGCCTGGCAATACATGCGCCGCTACTGCCAGCACCATGATCTGCAACTGCTGTCACTGGCTCGCCATCGGCGGGAGCTGGCACATAATCCCCTGCGGCTGCTGACCCACTATCAGTTTGAATTCTCCAGCGATGGCGAGAGCTACTATCAGGGCACCCTCAAGATGCAGGGGCTGCACGTCGTGGGCGTTGATCTGCCCCCCCATCGCATCCCCTCTGCCTGATCCCCAATCTCGTCTCTGCGCCCGGTTGCTGTGCCTGTCTATAATCTCAGGGATTAAACAAAGGGAGAGACGAGATGGAACCCCTTGTCCACGATCTGCCAGCCCTGTTTGCCCAGCTAGGGATGGCAAACGACGAGCTGAGCCTGCACCGTTTTGTGCACGACCATCACCTAGACAATGAAACCCTGTTGCCGGAGGCCGGTTTCTGGAACGCCGCCCAGGCCAGCTTTCTACGCGACGCCCTGTGGAACGATTCCGACTGGTGCGAGGCGATCGACCAGCTCGATGTGATGTTGCGCCAGCCCCGCTAAGCCGCCCGCCCCTTTCCTCCCCTGCCGGCTTTGGTTAAGATCCCGCCCCGATATCGATCCCCCCTTCTCACCCAGAGCATGCTTATGTCCGCCCACGAGATCATCCGAATTGCCAACGAGCTGGCCGCCAAGGGCCTGACGCCCACCACTGCCATGATCAAGGCCCGACTCACCCAGCCTGTGCCGATGGCCGAGCTGCTGAAAGTGCTGAGCCAGTGGAAGCAGCAGCCCATCGCGACCGCCGAGAGCGAGATCCTGCCAGAGGCTGTGCCTCAGCCAGCACCGGAGCTCACCCTGCAGCAACTCGCCGAACAGCTCGCGCGCATCGAACAGAAGGTGGATCGCCTGACCGACCTGCTCCTCCAGCAGAAGCAAGGCTGAACCATGTATATCATCGAACTCTGCTTTGAGTGCTACCGCGATACCTCCCTTGGCGATGCCGAGCGGGCCATCGTCAACTACCTCGACATGCTGCGTTATCAGGGCCAGATCCTCGGGCGGGAGTTCCCCACCAGCATGCACGACGGCTATTTCGTCAGTCGGGTGGTCTGCCCGGAGCAGGATAGTTTGCATCCGGACAACCAGAGCGATCAGGTCAAGCTGGCCGAACAGCAGCTAAATCAGGCCGGGCTGCTGGCGCCGAAACTCCAGCTGCAGGGGGTGGATCTGCTCTCCGACAACACAGATCCTTGCGGCCAGCAGGGCGAGCGCCCCAGCTGGATGCTGCTCTATACCAGCTTTTTGCATACCTGCTCGCCGCTGCGCTGTGGCGACCACTTCGCCCCCATTCCGCTCTACCAGCTGCCCGCAGTCGCCAACGGCGATCAGAAGCAGATCATCAAGTGGCAGGAGGATTGGGAGGCGTGCGATCAGTTGCAGATGAACGGCTCCATCGCCGAACATGCGGCGCTGCACGAAATCGGCGAAGTGGGCAGCCGTCTCTACCGGCGCGGCAGCGATCTGGCCAAACGGCTGGAAGTGCTGAGCGGCATCCCCACCTACTACTACCTCTACCGGGTGGGCGGGCTGAGCGCGGCCGAGGAGAAGGCGCGCCCCTGCCCCAGCTGTGGCGGTGAGTGGGCGCTGGCAGAGCCGCTGCACGAGATCTTCGACTTCAAGTGCGACAGCTGCCGTCTGGTCTCCAACCTCTCCTGGGATTTCAAGGATTAAGCGCGTTCCCTGTACGCGATGCCACAAAAAAGAGCCTTGCCGCATGGCAAGGCTCTTTTCGTTCCGATGAGTAACCTTGGCTCAAACAGGTGCTATTGCGGCAACGTCTCCAGCCGCTCCAGAAACGCCGGTAAGGAGGGCGCCAGCGTCAGACGGCGGCCTGAATCGAGCCACTCCAGCCACACCTGACCACTCTCGTTATCAAGGGAGATGAGCGTCATCTCGTTGCGGGTGGTGGCAATAAAGATGGAGGGGGTTCGTTTTAGCTTGCGCAGCATCAGCAGGTGGCCGATCAGGTTCTCCTTGAGCAGGTCGAGATCCGCCTCGTTCCACGGCAGGATCAGTTCAAGGCGCAGCCCCTTGAAGAGGCAGGGCACAGGGCGGCTGAACCAGTGGCCAAACAGGGTGGTCGCTGCGGGATGAAGCTGCAGCTCCAGCGCCTCGTTCATGGCGGTGAAATCGCCGGGCTCGGAGCGCTGGTGAGGGCGCCAGGCCACCCGACCATCGGCGGGCTCACCAAGCTGGCAGGGGGAACGCCAGTCCGCCTCCCACTCGCACAGGGGCAGGCCTCGTCTGGCCTCGCCATCCCGTTGCCAGCGGGCAAAAAAGTGCTCCAGGGCAGACAAAACTTGATCCGACATCGAAAATCCCCACAATTGCTGGCAAAGTCCGCTATTGCACCACCAAACCCGGTAACAGACAAGGTTGCCAGCCGACCTAGTGACCCGGGAAACAGAACCCGGGATACAGAGAGGCCGACGCCCAAGCCAAGCGGCTGCAACCATCCGGCCCTGCAATGGCCCGTTTCATTCCACTCATCATGAGCACATTACGTGAGCAACCCTGTGAGCAAACAAGATAGATACGCCGGGGCCAGCGCCCTGACCGGCCTGAGCCTGGGCCAGCAATCCGATTACATCAGCCAGTACACCCCCTCCCTGCTGCAGCCGGTTCCACGTAGCCTGAACCGGGATGATCTCAAGCTGGGCGATGACCTGCCCTTTAGCGGTTGCGATGTCTGGACCCTCTATGAGCTCTCCTGGCTCAATGCCAAGGGCAAGCCGATGGTGGCGGTGGGTGAAGTGGCCATTCCGGCCACCAGTGCGAACCTGATCGAATCCAAATCCTTCAAGCTCTACCTCAACTCCTTCAACCAGACCCGTTGCGACTCTATCGAGGCAGTCGCCGCCATGCTGACCAAGGATCTGAGTGCCTGTGCCGGTGAGACCGTCAAGGTGACCCTGTTCCCCCTCGACAAGGCGCCGCACCAGATTGCCCTGCTGCCCGGCGAGTGCATTGATGAGCAGGATATCGAGGTAGACAATTACGAGTTTGATGCGTCCCTGCTGCAAGGGGCGGTCGGCAGCGAGCAGGTTGAAGAGACTCTGCACAGCCACCTGCTCAAATCCAACTGCCTGGTCACCAGCCAGCCCGACTGGGGCTCCGTGGTAATCCGCTACAAGGGGCCGAAACTCGATCGGGAGAAGCTGCTGCGCTACCTCATCTCGTTCCGCCAACACAACGAGTTCCACGAGCAGTGCATCGAGCGGATCTTTATCGACCTCAAGCACTATTGCCAGCCTGAGCAGTTGACCGTCTATGCACGCTATACCCGCCGCGGCGGCCTCGACATCAACCCGTTCCGCTCCGATTTCGAAGCCGTGCCAACCAACCTGCGTCTGATCCGTCAATAAGAGCAGACGTTGATAAAGGGCTTCCCGGTATCACACCACAGCGCCCTGCTATCTCAACCCTGCTGGCGCCTTGATGCATCCGGCTACAAAGGAGCCTGAGCACACCATCAGTAAACGCTGGACTCGCAGGGGTGGGCTTGGATAACATGCCAACACCTCTGCGCCGTCCTTAATCCAATGAATCAACTGTTTTTTCTGGCTATGATGATGTCTTCTCTGTCCGCTCCAAATCTGGATCTGGACAAGGAGCAACTATCCCTGGATCTGCAACAGGCCCAATCACTGGTGCTGACCGACCCTGCCAGATGTGTTCAGATCACCTCCGCCTTTCTGACGCGTGCGGCCAATAATCCCCAGCAAATCATCAGTAATCGTCAGGAGTTCGGCTATCGCGAGCCTCTGCTCAGCTACAGCACCGTTTCGCAAACCATCGGAGCACACCTGCTTGAAGGGGAGTGCCGAATCCAGCTTGGCCAATATCAAGCTACCCAGCAAACCCTCGACAAGGCGATGGAGCTGGCGGAGAGAGAGCGCCAACCCGAACTCAAGGCCCACGCCCTCTATCTCAAAATCCGTAGCCAGGGGCTAAGGCAAGATGGCCAGAACAACAGCCGTATCCTGCTGGAACAATTGGACGAACAGCTGGCCCGTCCCGACCTCAAACAGAGCCAGTTACAGATCTATAGCCGCCTGCAACGCACCAGCTACGAGATTGAAAATCAGCATCTTGAAGACGCCAAGACCCATCTGGCGGATGCAAGGATCTGGGCTGCCAAAGCCGCCAATCCTCTTGCCAGCGCCTGGGTCAGCGCCATCAGCGGCGACCTTTATCGTGTGCTACAACAACCCCAGCTGGCATTGGGTGAATATATCGATGCCCAGCAGCAGGCCAAGAATCTCAACGACCCGCTCTTTCTCGGCTTGCTCTCCAACCAGATAGTCAAACTCTATCAGCAAGAGCAGGAGCCCCAGAAAGCGCTGCAATATGCCAATGAAGCGGCCAACTATTTTCACTCCATCGGCAATCCGTCACTGCTATGCGACTCACTTATCGTGCTGGCCCGACTCAACCGTGATCAGGGCGACCTCAATATGGCGCTGGTCTACTTCTTCAATGCGCTGGATTTGCTCGATGAGGGAAGCAGTCGGCCGCAGGCCTCTCTGCTCAAGTACGAGATTGGCAAAACCTATCTGCAAAGCGGTAACCTCTCGCTGGCCGGCAACTACCTCAATGCAGCCCGGCAGTCCCACGAGTTGGGCGATGCCAAAGAGCCGCTGATCGATACCCTGCTGTTGCTCGGCGAGCTCTATCTGAAGAAGCAGGAGGCGGCCATCGCCATCCTGCAGCTGGAAAATGCCCGGGCACTGGCCAATCAGGTAGGCGACACTCGCCGCCAGTACGAAGTATTCCGCCTGTTGTCACTTGCGTATGAGCAGAAGGGATACCTGCACCAGGCCCTCGACAGCTACAAGCGCTTCCATCGTTTGGGAGAAGAGGTTCGCCAGCAGGAAATTGATCAGGAGCAGGCTGCGATCCGTGACAACTATGTCCAGGTTGAACGGGTACAACACATCAAGGAGCTGGAGCAGCAGCTTAACAACAGCCAGCACCAGCAGGAGCGCTATCTCTGGTCGAGCATTACCACCAGCCTGCTGCTGGCGCTCTTCATCTACCTCTTCTTCACCCTCTGGCTCAAATTGCGTACCGCCCGTCTGCAACTGAAACGCACTGGCGAGGCCCTGCTGATCGAACCCCGTTCCGGACTTGCCAACTGGCAGCGGCTGATGAATCGCTGGCCACGAGAGATGGCAAAACGCCAGCTGAAATCGGAGCGCTGGTATCTGAGCGAAGAGCACAGCGAATTCGATGACAAGCTGCACTACCTGTTGTTCAGGGTGCCCTTTATGGTCAACACCCTCGAGCGCCACGGCTATCAGGTCAGCCGTGAAATCGAGCAGGCGTTCGGCATCTATATGGATACCCTGACCCCGCAAGATGGCCGTATCTATGACTTGCGGGAAGGGCACATGCTGTATGTGGTGCCACAGCGCCACGTGACCAACCTGCATCAACTTGCGGGAGACCTGCTAACCGCAATCGCCGCCTTCCCTTGCCAATACGAGCTTGATCGCCAGATAAGCCTGGGGATTGTCAGCCACCCCTTCCTGCCCAAGGCGGCGACCGCGCTCGATCACAATGGCCTGTTCGACCTCTGCTATCTCGCCCTTTCGGGAGCCATTCAGCTCAGTGAAAAATACCGGCAAAACGCCTGGTTGGAGCTCGCCGCCATCGATTGCCAGCAGGCTGCATTTTTTAATGGGGATGTGTGGCAATGCGGCTTGATGGCAATTGACAAGGGGCTGGTAAAAGTCAATTCTTCTCATGAAAAGCAATGGGTTAACTGGCCCAGCCTCGCAAGGATGCAAGCGGCTGAAGGCCAGCCGGCAAATAATAGATAACAGACGACACTCAACCTCGGGTTCGGCCACTGTTGCTATCCAACACCAAAAACAATAATGACAACAGGGCGACCTGATAATGAATGACATCGCTGCCGTAGCAGGACAATTGGCCAGGCTCAGGGAATCCCTCCAGCAAAAACAGCTGGAGCTCGACGGCGTTCTCTCCTTTTCCGATGCAGAGCGAGCTCGTGGCATCCAGTTTATCAACAAGCTGATGCTCTCTTGCCGCGGCTTCGATCGTGAGCTGGACAATCGCTTCGCCAAGCTCAAGCAGAGACTGGATAGCAATCCCGCATTCACCTCGCTGGATGCAGAGCTACTTGCCATCGAGAAGTTGCTGCAGCAGCACAGCAATGCACTGGAAGAGTCGCTCACCCTGACCCAGGCAGCCATTGATCTTGGCTCAAAACAGCTAAAAACCATCAAGGGCTTCCCGGAAGAGGCCCGAAAATCCCTCAAGGAATTTCTGAAAAGCCCCGCCGGCTATGGTATTGCCGATCATCAAAAGAAGGTGATCCGCCTGCTTGAATTCTATCAGCAGGCGATCAAGATCCAGCTGCTGCCAAGCCAGCCACTGTCCGGCTCTTCAGCGCCCCAACAACAAGAGAGCGAGCCCGGTTGTGAACCCCAACCTGATGCTGAACCGTTTGACCTCAAAGATCATGCGCGTATCGCAGACGAACTGCAGCGGCTGATCACCGAACTTGATTTCGCCGGTTCAATTGGCGAGAGCCTCGGGGATATCCGCCGTCAACTGCTGATCGGCATCAATCCTGCCATGCTGGCAGAGACCTGTATGCAGGTCATCGAACTTATCATCGAAGGCACCCGCGAGGAGCGCAAAGCCTCCCGCGCCTTTCTCAGCTCCCTCAACGAGAGCCTGTCAGCAGTGCATGTCGGCTTTACCGAATCCCTCGACGAAGGGCGTGCGCTACAAAATGAAACCCGTGAAACCCGCGAAGCTCTGGTCTGCGAACTGCAGGCCATCGACCACTCCCTAGCCAGCCATAACTCCATCGATGCGCTCAAGCGTGCCATCTCCGGCCATATGGGCGCCATCAATCTGCTGCTGCAAGAACGGGAAAGTACCGCAGCACGGGAGCGTCACCTGCTCACCCGCCTCTCCACCATGGAGTCCAAGCTGCGCTTGATGAAGGATGAGACCGCCGAATACAAGAAGCGGCTGACCATTCAGAAGCACAAGCTGTTCCTCGACAGCCTGACTCAGGTACACAACCGGGCCGCCCTCGACGAGCGGCTGGAGCAGGAGTTCAAACGCTGGCTTCGCTACCGCACTCCGCTCTGCATGGCGATCATCGACATCGATCACTTCAAGAACATCAATGACAATTATGGCCACATGGCCGGTGACAAGGCGTTGAAGGTTGTTGCCAAAGCGCTGCAGAGCGCCCTGCGTGACACTGACTTCATCGCCCGTTTCGGCGGCGAAGAGTTCGTGGTGCTGCTGCCCAATATCAACCCGGACAAGTTCCAGAAGCCGCTGGAAACCCTGCGCCAGACCATCAAGAGCATCCCGTTCCGTTTTCGCGATGCCAAGGTGGAGATCACCATCTCCATCGGCGCAACCCTGTTCAAGGATGGTGACAACCCCTCCGATGTGTTCGAACGGGCGGACAGAGCGCTCTACCACTCCAAGAACGCAGGTCGGGATCAAGTGACACTGGCCTGAGTGGTGACTAAAAAAACAGCGAACAGTCGTCGCCCTATTTCCCTCCCCCCTCCGTTGCCACTACTATCAAACTCAGGGGATGCAACATGGTATCCCTTTTCTCCCCAGGGAAAAAACACAACGATAACAAGTGAGTAAAGGGGAACCTATGATTACGCACATCAATCCCGTCGGCAGCATGGATTTGCTGTCACAGCTTGAGGTGGATCGCCTCAAGCAGACTGCCTCCAGCGATATCTATCAACTGTTTCGCAACTGCTCGCTGGCAGTGCTCAATTCCGGTAGCCATACCGACAGCTCCAAGGAGATCCTGGAGCGCTTCAAATCATTCGACATTCATGTGATCCGGCGCGAGCGCGGGGTCAAGCTGGAACTGTTCAACGCCCCCGAGCACGCGTTCGTCGATGGCGAGATCATTCGTGGTATTCAGGAGCACCTCTTCTCGGTGCTGCGCGACATTCTCTATGTCTCCAACCAGCTTGAATCGAACCGGCTGGTCAACCTCACCAATTCGACTCATATCTCCAACGTGGTGTTCGCCATCCTGCGCAACGCCAAGGTGATCCTGCCTGGCGCCGATCCCAACCTGATCGTCTGCTGGGGTGGCCACTCCATCAACGAGATCGAGTACCAGTACACCCGCGCCGTGGGCAGCGAGCTGGGCTTGCGTGAGCTGAACATCTGTACCGGTTGCGGCCCGGGAGCCATGGAGGGCCCGATGAAGGGGGCCGCCGTCGGCCATGCCAAACAGCGGGTGCGCAACGGGCGCTACATCGGCCTCACAGAGCCCTCCATCATTGCGGCCGAGCCGCCCAACCCCATCGTCAACGAGCTGGTGATCCTGCCGGATATCGAGAAACGGCTGGAAGCATTCGTGCGTCTGGGCCATGGCATCATCATCTTCCCGGGCGGGGTCGGCACCGCCGAAGAGCTGCTCTATCTGCTCGGCATCATGATGCATCCGGCCAACGAACGACAACCCATGCCCATCATCCTGACCGGCCCGAAAGAGAGTGCCGACTACTTCCGAGCCATCGACGACTTCATCAAGGCGACCCTCGGTGAACCGGCGACCAAGCTCTACCGGATCATTGTTGGCGATGCACCGGAAGTGGCCCGAGTGATGAAGGAGGCGATGCCGAAAATCCGCGAATACCGCAAATCGGTCGGTGATGCCTACTCCTTCAACTGGTCCCTCAAGATTGAGCCGGAGTTCCAGCTCCCCTTCGAACCGGATCACGCCAGCATGGCAAGTCTGGATCTGCACCGCAACCAGCCGCCCCAGTTGCTGGCCGCCAACCTGCGTCGTGCCTTCTCCGGCATCGTCGCCGGCAACGTCAAGGAAGGGGGCATTCGCGCCATCGAGAAGAAGGGCCCCTTCAAGCTGCACGGCGACAAGGAGCTGATGCACCTGATGGACAAGCTGCTGGAGAGCTTCGTCAAGCAGCAGCGGATGAAGCTGCCGGGCAGTCAGTATGTGCCTTGCTACGAAATCGTCCGCTAGGGTACAGATACATCATCGACAGAGGGGCGCATCGGCGCCCCTCTTTATTGGCGCTATGCCTTCCCGACCGCCATCAATCCCCCATAAGGCGAGCGGTTTGTTACAATGGGGCGTCCCGACCGCCAAGAGTGCCCCATGTCAACTATCCGGCCACACCTGCTCATCATCGATGCCCTCAACCTCATTCGCCGTCTGCACGCGGTACAGGCCCAGCAGGCACTGACCCCTGCCCAGGCGCTGGTTGCAACCCGCGCCAACCTTATCAATACCTGCCGCAAGCTGCTGGCCAATAGCGAGCCAACCCATGTCATTGCCGTGTTTGATGGCGAGGTGCACAGCTGGCGCAAGGAGGTCTATCCGGCCTACAAGGAGGGGCGAACCCTCATGCCCCCTGAACTGCGTGAGGGGTTGGCGACCCTGCAGGATGCCTTCTGGGAGTGCGGGGTCGACGCCCTGCTCTCCGAGACCGATGAAGCGGATGATCTCATCGCCACCCTGGCCAGCGGCATAGCCAGCCATGGCCATCAGGCGACCATCATCTCCACCGACAAGGGCTTCTGCCAACTGATCTGCCCGCAGATCCGGGTGCGCGACTACTTCAACAAACGCTGGCTGGATGCCGCCTTCGTCCAGCAGCAATATGGGGTAGCACCTAATCAGCTGGTCGACTTCTGGGCCCTGACCGGTATCAGCGGTTCCAATATCAAGGGGGTTCCGGGGATCGGCCCCAAGACAGCCACCCATCTGTTGCAGCAATATGGCAACCTGGCAGCCATGCTCGAAGCCTGCCAGCAAGAAGATGCCGCCAAGCCACTGCTCAAGCTGCGCCAGCATCAGGATGAGGCCCTGCTGGCCCAGCGGCTGGTGCGCTTGCAGCGGGATATTCCGCTGGGATTCAACCTGCGGGACATCCGCTACCCGCCCCAGCCGGACTAAATGGCCGAACAAAAATGCGGGCAAGGGCGCGAACCATGACGAGACTCACCCTCGCTGTTGATGAAAGTGAGTAGAATGTAAAGGAATGTGGTTGGTTTGCTGAGTAAATGCTATAAAGCAGCCCCATCCTCCCCTATACCCTGGAAGTGGAACCCTCTCATGTCCAAAAGAAAAATTACCGTGATCCCCGGCGACGGCATCGGCCCCAGCATCATTGAATCAGCCATCCAGATCCTGACCCATGCGGGCTGTGACTTTGAGTACGAATACGCTGATGCGGGTCTGGTTGCCCTCGAAAAGCATGGCGAGCTGCTGCCCCAGGCGACCCTGGATCTGATTGAGAAGAACAAGGTGAGCCTGAAAGGACCATTGACCACACCGGTCGGCGGCGGTTTTACCTCCATCAACGTCTCCCTGCGCAAGAAGTTCAACCTCTACGCCAACGTGCGCCCGGTCATCTCCTTCAAGGGCACCAGAAGCCGTTACGACAACATCGACATCATCACTGTGCGTGAAAACACCGAAGGCATGTACTCGGGCGCTGGGCAAAAGCGCAGTGATGACAACAAGAGCGCCGAGGCGATGAGCATCATCACCCGCGAAGGGGCCGAGCGCATAGTCAAGTTCGCCTTCGAGCTGGCCCGTCAGGAAGGCCGCAAGAAGGTCACCATCATCCACAAGGCGAACATCCTCAAGTCGACCTCCGGCCTGTTCCTCGAAGTGGCACGTGAAATCGCCAGCCACTACCCGGATATCCAGAGCGAAGAGATGATCGTCGATGCCGCCTGCATGAATTTGGTGATGTATCCGGAGCGTTTCGATGTCATGGTCACTACCAACCTGTTCGGCGACATCCTCTCGGATCTCTGCGCCGGTCTGGTTGGCGGTCTCGGCATGGCGCCCGGCGCCAACATCGGCGATGGCGCGGCCATCTTCGAAGCGGTCCACGGTTCTGCGCCGGACATAGCTGGCAAGAATATCGCCAACCCGACCTCGGTGATCCTCGCCTCCATTCAGATGCTGGAGTACCTCGGCATGCAGGATAAGGCAGAGCGGATCCGCGAGGCGGTACGAGCCACCATCGAATCCGGTGATCGGGTCACCCGCGATCTGGGTGGCACGGCTTCCACCAGCGAATTCACCCAAGCCATCATCGATCGCCTGTAAGCTAACCAATTGATTTTAAAAGGGAGCCTAGGCTCCCTTTTTTATATTTCCGAATCCTTTGCCACTCCCCAAACAGCAACTATGTTCAATAGAGAAGAAGAACAGGGAGTGTTTTTCATGAAGGGATACGGGTGCTATCTGGTTTCGGGTTTGATGCTGGTGTGTGGTGCAGCAAGTGCTTTCGAGCAGGATCAACAGACCCAAACCGCCAAACTGCCACAGCAGGAAAAACGGACTGCCACAGAGGTATGGCGCTCGAGCCTGAATACCAACGACCTACTCAAGGCACCCAAACCCCTGTCGTTTGGTATTGAAGTCTCCACCGACAACTTTGGTAATCAAAAGATCACCTCCTACCCGCAGCTCAATCTGACCCCGGAAAAGAGCGTCAGTCTGTCAGTTGAACGCTTTAGACCCAAGGTCAAGTTCAAGGCTGGCGGAATGAACACCGCCCTCAGGCTGAGAGGAGACGGGATAAAGATGCAATTCAATCCGGTCGACAAAACCATCCCGCTGCAGATAGAGATCAAGGTGACCGACGACGAATCCTCCCTGCGCCTCGATTACCGTTTCTGATATTTTCCGGCAGCCGAATAGCAAAAGGCCGACAGGTTTCCCTGTCGGCCTTGGTATTTATCGTACGGGCAGAACCGCTACATCACGCCTTGGGCTCGAGTTTGGAGACCCAGTACTTGTTGTAAACATGCACGGTGATCTCTTCCCGATCGTGATAGAGCTGCTTGGCCTGGATCACGAACGCGTTGTCGATCTCCTTGAGCATCTCGCGCAGCACTTCGATATTGTGTACCGATTCAGCATAACGCTTCTTCATCGGCAGCTTGAGGTTGAACATCGCCTCCTGGCAGTCGCCCTCACGGAACCAGTCCGCAATCATGTGAACGACCCGCGCCGGTTTATCGACCATGTCGCACACCAGCCAGTAGGTGTTCTTCTTGCTCGGACGCCAGACGAAACCGTCATCCCGGATATGCTTGACCTGGCCGGTATCCATCAAGGATTGGGCCATCATGCCATTGTCGACCGCCGTCACCATCATGCCACGGCGTACCAGCTGATAGGTCCAGCCACCCGGGCAAGCCCCCAGATCCACCGCCTTCATGCCTGAACAGAGACGCACATCCCACTCTTCCCGCGGCACGAAAACGTAAAACGCCTCCTCCAGCTTGAGGCTGGAGCGGCTCGGTGCATCGGCCGGGAAGCGCAAGCGCGGGATCCCCATGTGGAATCCGGAGTTGTTGAACGAATAGGAGTAGCCCAGCAACACATGATCATTGGCCATGAAGAAGGCGTGGAACACCGGACGGTTCGGCGTCTCCTTCTTGGTCAGGATCTCGTTGCTGCGCAGCGCCTGACGCAGCGGCACGGTGAACTTGCGGCAGAAGGCCGACAGCTCTTTCGCTTCGTTGGTATCCGCGGTTTCGACCCGCAGATCACCGCAAATGGTGTAGTCACTCACCGCCTCAAGGATCGGGGAGATCCTGTCCGCGACATCCAGATCCTTCAACTCATGGGTGACCACTAGCATCTGGCGGATGAAGATGAGCTCCCGGAACGGCAGCTTGCGAGCCAGCAGGTCCGCCTGCTCCTCGTCATACAGTTCGAAGATCACATAACCGCTGTCGTCCTTGACCCGGGCGAAACCGTAGCACTGCATGTTACCGGCACGCTCGGTGATCTCTGCAGCCGCCTCTTTCTCAAAACCGGGGCGGCAATAAAGCAGCAGATTATTCATTTTTTCCTCCAAGACGACAGCCAGCCCAGATCAGGGCCGTCCATCCCAACATAAAACAGAGGCCACCGGCCGGGGTAATCAACCCCAGCCCCTTGCTGCCAAGCAGCACCATGGCGTAAATACTGCCGGAGAATCCGATGATCCCCAGCACAAAGGCGGTGCCAGCCAGCTGGATCACCCTGCTGCGCACACCACACCAGCCCAGAACCAGCAGGGCCAATGCGTGAAAAAACTGATATTGCACGGCGGTATTGAACGCCGCCAGACGCTCGGGCGTAATGCCGGTCGCAGCCAATCCATGGGCGCCATAAGCCCCCAGCATGGTGGCCGTCAACCCGAAGAGACCAGCCAGTATCAGCCAATGTCGATGGATCTGCATCCTCACTCTCCCTCTCTCATCGAGGCTGGCAATAAAGCCAACCCTCTCGTGCTATCCATGCCGGGCCACAAAATGGCTGATGGCCGCCGCTGCATGCTGCATATTCTCCTGCTCACTCACGCCACTGGCTTTACGCGGTTTGAAACCATGATCACCATCGGTCAACCAATGGACCGATACGGCGGGTGAGAAGGGGAAATCGGCCAGTTCGGCGCGACTACCGAAGGTATCGCGCTCCCCCTGCAACAGCAGGGTTGGTACTGCAATATGCTTGAGTACCTCGCCTCGCCAGCTGTCGGGCTTGGCCGGAGGGTGGAAAGGATACCCGAGAATGAGCAATCCTGCAGCATTCATCTCACCCTCGCCTTCGCTATACAGTTCCGCCGCCATCCGCCCGCCCATCGACTTGCCCGCCAGAAACAGCCGTGGATGGGCAAACTCACGGATCATGTCGCGCCAATGAGCGAGCAGCACTGGCGCCCTGTCAGGCGGGCGGCGCTTGCCATCCTGTGCACGCTTTGTCATGTAGGGAAAGTTGAAGCGCACCACTTCGATATCCGGCCCGGCCAGCAGGCGTGACAACTCGGCAAGAAAGGGGTGATCCATCCCTGCACCTGCCCCGTGGGCCAGCAAAATGCGAACGGGGGCATCAACTGCCCCCTCGCGGATCACCTCATGCATCGGCGAGCCTTGCCCTGCGACGCGCCTCTTCCTGCTCCACCAGCTCCAGCATCCAGTCGCGGAAGGCAACGATCTTGCCCTGATCCGACTGCTGCTCCTGGCACACCAGATAGAAAGCATTCTTACTCACCAACACCTGCTCGAACGGACAGATGAGGCGACCAGCCTCAATCTCGGGCTGAGCCAGCACGCTGTGACCAAGTGCCACTCCCTGACCGTGGATCGCCGCCTGGATCACCATGGTGGAGTGGCTGAAGATGGGGCCCTGATTGACGTTGGGCGCATCGATGTCGAGCTGGCGGAACCACGCCTTCCAGTCGCGGCGGGAGGTATCGTGCAGCAGGGTATGAAGAGTCAAATCTTGCGGCGTACGCAGCGGTTTGGGCCCGGTCAGCAGCAAGGGGGAACAGACCGGGATCAGGTATTCGGTATGCAGCTTGTCCGAGCGCAGACCCGGCCAGTTGCCGCGCCCGTAGTAGATGGCCACATCCACATCGTCGGTGAGCGACCCTTCGTCAAGGTCGACCGCCTTGATCCGTACATCGATATCAGGATGACGCTCGCTGAACTTGACCAGCCGCGGCACCAGCCACTGGATGGCGAAACTCGGCTGCAAACTGACAGTCAACGCCCCCTTGGCACTGCGGGCCAGCAGCTTGTCGGTCGCCTCAGAGATGGAGGCAAAGATGTCCTTGATATCCAGGAAATAGCCCTGCCCCTCTTCGGTCAGCAACAAGGAGCGGTTTTTGCGGCGGAACAGCTTGATGCCAAGATACTCCTCCAGCGCCTTGATCTGGTGACTGATGGCAGCCTGAGTCACAAACAACTCTTCTGCTGCGCGGGTAAAGCTTAAGTGACGAGCCGCTGCTTCAAAGGCCTTGAGGGCATTGAGCGGGGGTAAACGACGAGACATGACACCAGCCGACGATGAGTTTTTCTAATGGGGCGCATTATAATTTGTCGGTTGCGGGTCGACCAGTGAATAAACATAATTCGCCCAGCAATCAGTCGTCATATGGCTCACATTTTCTACTACGTGTTGGTTTACATGTGTTTTTAGTGAGTCTTTCGACTGCGATTGTGGTGTTGTGTTTCTTCCTCTGCGGGAAGAGGGGCTCAAATCTCACCGGTTTGACCCAGTCTGTCATCTGAATGTGTTTGGCGCCTCCAGCTGGATGGCGCCTTTTTTCATCCCTTCTATACCTTGAACTGCCCCACCAGCTGCTGCTGCTTGTCCGCCAGCGCAGAGAGCTCGCGACCATTTTCGGCGGAGGTCGCCGCCTCGGCCCGAATGGTGTGGCTCACATCGCGAATGTTGCTGACGTTACGGTTGATCTCGTCCGCCACCCGGCTCTGCTCCTGCGCCGCCCGGGCAATCTGCTCGTTCATCTGATGGATGGTGGAGACCGACTGGATAATCTGCTCCAGCACCTGCACAGAGAGATCCACCTTGGCTAGCGTCTCGTCAGCCTGACCATGACCATCGCGGATCGCCTTGACCACGGCGCCGGTACCGGATTGCAGTTGGCTGATCAGGGTCTGGATCTCGACGATGGCATTCTGGGTGCGACCGGCCAGATTGCGCACCTCATCGGCCACCACGGCAAAGCCACGGCCCTGCTCACCGGCCCGCGCCGCTTCAATAGCCGCATTCAGCGCCAGTAAGTTGGTCTGCTCGGCAATTCCCTGGATCACGATAAGGATGTCATTGATGTTGTCGCTGTTGGCGGAGAGCCGTTCCACCACCGGCTGGGCATCATTGATGATGGTCATCAGCTTGCGCATCGCCTCCTGGGTGTCAGCAACGACATATTTGCCCTCTTGCGCTGCAGCGTCAGTGGTGTTGGCAGCCGCCACCGCCGAGCCGGCATTACCGGAGACCTGCAACGCCGTGGCGCTCAGCTCTTCAAATGCCGTCGCCACCAGATCGATCTCCTGATACTGGGCCTGCATGCCGCTGCTGGTGCGCTCGGCCACCTGCGCGGCTCGCTCGGCACTATTACGCGTACCGGAGACGGTATCAATCACCTGACTGATGGTGGATTGCAACTTGTTGAGGAAGCTGTTGAACCACTTGGCCAACTCGCCGATCTCGTCTTGCCGCAGGATCTCGATACGCTGGGTCAAATCCCCCTCGCCGCTGGCGATATCCTTGAGACGGGCAACTACGGCGCGGATGGGTGCCACAATCTGGCGCGCCATCAACCAGATAAAACTCAGGGCAACCAGCGAGATCAGCACTCCGATCGACAGCTGCGAGACCACGCTGCGATTGGCCTCACTGGCCAGCTCATCTTGCAGTTGCTGGGCCGAGGCCAGTACTACTGCCCGTGGCAATTCAATGTAGATGCCCCATTTACGGTCGGTGCCACGCATGGATACCGGGACAAAGGTCTGCAACAGGGTGCCATCGCTGCTCCAGCGAGTCAGCTCCTGACCCTGACTGAGCCAGCCTTTCAGCTCGCTGGCCAGCCCCTGATACTTCTGATCCAGCCCACGCCCCATGGTCACATCGAACTCATCGGCTCCCGCCACGCGCCCCTCGTGACTGACCAGCAAGATTCTGCCCTTGCCGTCATAGAGCTCCTTGTCCATGGTACTGACCAGACTCTGCAAAGTGGCCAGCGAGATATCGACCCCGACCATCCCCAGCAAGGTCTCCTGCTCCAGCAGCGGGACCGTCACCGAGGTCATCAATATCTGTTTATCGCCCACATCGTCCAGATAGGGCTCCAGCAGGCAGAGGGCACGGGTGCGAATACTGCAGCGATACCACTCGTTTTCGATTCCACCAGCCTCAGTCGGGCTCTCATCGGCCAGTACATCCTCATTCTGCACTTCCGGCTCAATCTTGCCGTTGTCATAGGCCCAGTAACTGGAAAAACGACCCTTGTCGTTGGAACCCAGCGCCGTTGAGCCCTGATAGTTGCTGTCTTCCCCATCCAGCTGGTCAGGCTCGAACACCGCATAGACACCAAGCAGATTGGTCGATGAGGCAACGGCATCGTGCAGTTGCTGATTGACGGCGCTGCGCAGCGCCTCCGAATGGACAAAGTTCTCGGCCGCATTCTTGCGCTGGAACAACACGCTCTCCGCCAGCAAACTGGCGCGGAAATAGGCCTCATCGAGATAGCTGGTCACCTTGGCCGCCTGCTCCGAGCCCATCGCCTTCATCCAGTTCTCGGCCGACTGCTGCGCCTCATGCATGGTGGCTTGCCGCACCTGCTGTTGCATCTTGTTCGCGTTGTAAATCGAAGAGGCAACCAGAGCGGCGGCTGTCACCAACAGACAGCAACCGGCGATCAGGGTAATCCGACCCTGGACAGAAAGAGCGCTCATGCCAATATTCCTACGTCATACAGATATGGATAGATTATCGACTTTATAAACAAAAACTTAACTCTCTCACAGCAAATCCAGCGAGAGTTGATTAACTTCACCCTCTTTTGGCAAACCCACCACCAAGCCCAGCAGGCGAACCGAACGCCCTTGCGCCCGCTGTAACCCCTCTTTGAGCAGGGGAACGAACAAGGCTGGCTGATAGCCACCCTGACTGCGATAGACAGTGGTCTGGTGGAAATCGGCAAACTTGAGCTTGATTCCCTGCCCCATCACCTGCTCGGCAGGGCACGCCAGCTGAAATCGCCGCTCAAGCTCCGGCAGCAGTTGCTGCAATACCGTCAAACAGGCGGCTTCGTCACAAACATCGCTCGCCAGGGTGGTCTCCACCCCGATGGTTTTGCGGATCCGGTGCGCCTGCACCGGCTGTTCATCCAGCCCCCAGATCCGGGTCGTCAACATCTCCCCCAGCTTGCCAAAACGACTGCACAGCTCTTGTGCCGACAAGGCCCGCGCATCCTCACAGGTGTAGAGCCCCTGCGCCTCCAGCCGCTCGGCGGTCTTGCGCCCCACCCCGGGCAGTTTGCCGAGGGGCAACTGGCAGACAAATTCGGCCACTTCGTCGGGACGAATGACAAACAGACCATCGGGTTTGCGCTGCTCCGAGGCGAGCTTGGCGAGAAACTTGTTGGGGGCCACTCCAGCCGAGGCGGTCAATCCCAGTTCGGTGACGATGGCTTGCCGGATCTCTTGCGCCATCAGGGTGGCGCTGCCGCCACAGCAACGACTGTGGGTCACGTCGAGGTAAGCCTCGTCCAGCGACAGTGGTTCAACCTGATCGGTATAGCGCAGGAAAATTGCCCTGAGCTGACGGGAGATATCCTTGTATACCGCCATTCGCCCAGGGATCAGTACCAGCGGCGGGCAGAGTTTTTTCGCCAGTGCGCTCGGCATGGCGGAGCGCACACCGAACCGGCGCGCCACATAGTTGCAGGTCGAGATGACGCCGCGCCGCTCGGAGGCCCCCCCTATCGCAAGCGGAACTTCCCGCAATGCGGGGTTATCCCGCATCTCCACCGCGGCAAAAAAGCAGTCCATGTCGATATGGATGATCTTGCGCATACCACTGTATAAATAAACAGACATGGCATCATCTTACCCCAAGGATAACCACAGCTCTATCTCTCTCGTTACGGCTAAAATGATAGACTCTAAAGAGACCCTCACCACCACAATGACAAGGAGCGTTCGGAATGAAATATCTCTGGCTGGGACTCTGTGTGCTGCCGCTGACCGGCATCGGCAAGAACAACCCGACGGCGGAGTGCCGCTGGCTGTTCGACCGGATTGAGATACTGGAACAGGCCATCAAGAAAGGAGACACGCTGGGCACTCAGGAAGAGCTGGCACGCTGGCGTGAGGAATACAGCAAGAAACAGTGTTCACAATACGACTACTGAGCCGGACAAGATGGCGTGACCGACAACGGCAGATAACAAACGGGCCCCGATCAAGATGACCGGGGCCCGGTTTTCAAAGCATGGCTAGTTTGATTCAGCAACAGAGTGCGCTCAAGGCAGCACCATAGGGCCAGCCACGGCGGTAGCCACATCATCCCCACGCAGCACCCGAACCAGTTCAAGCACAAACTCGATGGCACTGCCCGGCCCCTGGCTGGTGATAAGGCGATGAGCCTCATCCCTGACGACCCGCTCATGTGACAGTTGCGATGTCGGTAGTCGGGACTGAAAGCCGGGATGACAGGTGACGATGGCATCATCCAGCAGAGCGTGATGTTGCAACACCACCACAGGGGCGGCGCAGATGGCTGCGCGCCAGCGACCAAGAGCGGCCTGCTCTTTGAGCCGTTCGATGGCCAGCGGGGTATCGCGGATCACTTCGCTGCCGGGCAAACCACCGGGTACCACGATGGCTTCAAAGTCCCGACGGATCAGCTCGTCGATATGACAATCAGCCACCAGCTGCACCCCGCGCGATGCCTTCACCTGCCGAGACCCGGCAGGGCAGCAAGAGGCCAGCACCACCTCGATACTGGCGCGCACCAGGGTATCGACAATCGCGACCGTCTCTATCTCTTCCGACCCGGGGGCCACCAGCACCAGTACACTCACGTTCGCCTCCTTGCTGCTTGCTCTGCCATGTAAAAGATCAGACGGCCTGACTCTTCTCTTTGATCGCCTGATAGAGACCCTGATTGACTGGTACGGCAATGCCATGCCGGGCAGCCTTGACCAACAAGAAGCCGGTGATGGCCTCGATCTCGGTCTCGCGTCCCAGCTCCATATCCTGATACATGGAGGAGTAATTGTCAGCGGTCAATTCCACCACTGTCATCACCCGGCGCTGCAACTCTTCGGCCGTGGTTGCAATCCCTTCGGCGCACATCACATCCGCCACCTCCACACAGATCTGCTGCAGGGCATCGGCAAAACGGGGGCCAGCCAGCTCGCCGTTTTTCAGCTTGTAGAGGGCCGTCAGGGGATTGATGGCACAGTTGATGGCCAGCTTTTGCCACTGGCGTGCCACTATCTGCTCATCCCAACCCGCCTGACCCAATGCCTGCGCCAACTCATCTGCCAGTGATGCATGAGCCTTGGCTGCCTCGTTAAATGGCCCCAACCAGGTTTCCCCCTTGCCGGTATGACGGAACACGAAATGGCCCGCTTTCATGGCACCATGGCTGGTCACCCCTGCAATCACCGGGTTATGCGGAAACATCTGGACCACCTTCTCGGCAATCCCCATCCCGTTGTGCAGCAGTACGATCGGCACGCCAGCATCCAGATGGCCAACCAGTGGAGCCAGGGCGCCAACCACCTGACTGGCCTTGGTCATCACCAACAGACGCTGGATTTTTCCCGGCTGGCCGGCAAATGCACGTTCGATATTGAGCAGCTGTACCTGCCCCTCCAACGAAGTAAAGTCAAATCCGGGGTGCAGGGTAGATTGATGATGCTCACGCAACAAGACTCGGGTGGATTGACCGCTCTGGGTCAGCAGGGAGGCAAAAACGCCGCCGAGAGCTCCGCACCCGAGCAGTGTCCACTTGGGCGCTACAGGTGGCATAACGGGTTGTCGGGAATTTTTTAATCCGCTTGGCATGATGTGACTCTGTCAGGGTAAGGGTTGCAATCCTCTCAACCTGTTACCGGGAATAAATGAAAAATAGCGCGAACGGACACTAACGGGTCCAACCTTCCTGTGCGCAGGGGATTCTAGCAGAGCACTCCCATCAAAATCAGCAAATTTGCCGTATTTCTGGTAGATTTGGCCCCCGATAACGCAACATGAGGAGCTTCGGCTATGCCGTCATTCGATATTGTCTCTGAAGTCAAAATGAACGAGGTGTTGAACGCAGTCGACAACGCCAATCGTGAACTGGCCACCCGTTTCGATTTTCGTGGGGTAGAAGCCAGCTTCGAGTTGAACAAAGAAGAGGTAAAGCTGGAAGCCGATGCCGATTTCCAGCTCAAGCAGATGGTCGAAATCCTGCGCGGTGCCCTGCTCAAGCGCAACATCGAAAACAGCTCCATGGAAGTGGGTGACTCCGTTCACTCCGGCAAACGCTTCCACCTGACCGTCAAGTTCAAACAGGGGATCGAGAAAGAGATCGCCAAGAAGCTGGTCAAGCTGATCAAGGACTCCAAGATCAAGGTACAGGTCGCCATCCAGGGTGATGAAGTACGTGTCACCGGCAAGAAGCGTGACGATCTGCAAGAGACCATGGCACTGGTCCGTGGCGCCGACCTGGGCCAACCGATGCAGTTTCAGAATTTCCGCGACTGATGATGGGAGAGAAGGGCTCTCCCTTCTCCTCTTCTTTAATCGTCCGAGCATAAAAAAACCGGAGCAAATGCTCCGGTTTTTTGTTCCCCAAGTTTTATTAGAACTTGTAGGTAACAGAGAAGTAGTGGCTGAAGCCGGTGCTCTTCCACGGGGTACCGTCGTAGGCTTTGGAGCCATCTTTGGTACCGTAGGCATCCATGAAATACTTCAGGCCATAACCAACCGCGTAGCGATCGGAGTGCCAGTAGATACCGTGGAAGGTGGCCAGGTTGTCGCTGGTACGGTCAGCACGGTCATGGGTATCCAGGCCGAATTGATAATCCAGATAACCCTGGTAGGAGACAAAGCTGCCATTGCCGAAGGTATAGAAAGGCTTGAACCAGTTCATGGAGAACTGATAACCGTTCCACTCACCTTCTTCTTCGGTGAAGAACTGGTTCTCGGTGGCGTGACGTGCATACAGGTTCATGCCAACCTTGCCAAACCAGGGAACCATCACATCGGCACCCAGACCCAGCTGGTTTTCCATCTGCTTGTCACCAACGTTGTTCAGGTTGGCAATGTAAAGCTCTTGCACAGGACCAAAGGAGAGATCTTTACCTGTCAGCGCATCCAGAGACATACGCGGTGCAAACTTCATGAACAGGTTCTGACCATGGTGTTTATTGCTGTGACGGGAGTCGAAAATATCGAATACGTCGACGTAACCGTACAGGTCAAACAGGCCGGAGCGACCACCGAACTCCATCTCAAAATAGGTATCGTTGTAGTCCTCTTCACCGGTAGTGAAAGGGCGCTGGTCGATGGTGTGCATGACGTTGAACTGCATCCACTTGTAGTCATTCTTGTGGATATCACCGCTGTAGTCAGCAGCAAAGGCTGGAGTTGCGGCAGCAGCCAGCAGACCGGTAGCGATCAGAGTCTTGGTAAATTTGGCCATTTTATTGGTCTCTTGTGCGTTAGTTGAGGTTTTCCGTAGCCTGCCCACAAGGAGCGAGAGGAATTCTAATCAAATAAAATTGGGGGTGAAACAACTTCTCGGGAACTTTATCCGGAAGTGTGAATCTAATCACCCCCGATTCTACGCAAACGCTTGCTATTTGTCAGCAACTGAGAACAACTCACCCCCTTTACGGGCGACCAGCACAATCAACAACAACACGGGCAAGCCCAACAAACTGGTGCCGACAAAGAAGGCGCTGTAGCCAATCTGCTCCACCACCTGCCCCGAAAAACCGGCCAACAACTTGGGCAGCAGCAACATCACCGAGCTGAACAGGGCGTATTGCGTCGCTGAAAACGCCACATTGGTCAGGCTGGAGAGATAGGTCACAAAAGCTGCGGTGGCGATGCCGGCGCTGAGGTTATCGAGCGAAATGATCAGGGTCAGCAGCTCCAGGTTGTGACCAACCTGATGGAGCAGGGCAAACAGCAGATTGGTGCTGGCGGTGAGCAGCGCCCCGAGAAACAGGATCCGCAGCGTGCCAAAGCGCATCACCAGCACGCCCCCCAGTGCCGCCCCCACCAGCGTCATGATAACGCCAAACACCTTGGTGATAGTGGCGACTTCGGTCTTGCTGAACTGCATATCCACATAGAAGCTGTTGGACATCACCCCCATCACCACATCCGCAATCCGGTAACAGGCGATAAGCAACAGGATAAGCAGCGCCGAGCGACCATAACGGCGAAAGAAGTCGGCAAACGGACTCCAGACCGCCTCATAACCCCAGGCTCCGGCACTTGCCAAGGGGGCGGGCCACCCCTTTTCCTGCAGCAGTGCCTTGCGCTCTGCCTGTTGTCTGCCCTGACCGGCCAGATCGATATCAGGTTCATGGCAGAACAGCGTGGTAATCACCCCGAGTGACATCAGACCGGCCATCACCAGATAGGTGATCTGCCAGCCACGATAGTCATAGCCGCTGTTGCTGCCAAACCAGGCTGCCAGCGCCAATGCGCCGGCACCGGCGATGATCATCGCCAACCGGTAGCCAGTCATGTAGGAGGCCGCCATCGCAGCCTGCAGTCGCTCGGGCGCGGATTCGATGCGATAGGCGTCGATCACGATATCCTGAGTCGCCGAGGCAAAGGCCACCAGCAGGGCGAACAAGGCCAAATGAGTCAACCCGCTCTTGGGATCACAAAGTGCCATACCGACCAGCGCACCAGCGATCAGCAGTTGGGAGAAGAGCATCCAGCTACGACGACGCCCCAGCAGTCTCGAAAGCAGTGGTAATGGCATGCGATCCACCAGCGGAGACCACATCCATTTAAAGCCGTAGGCCAGCGCCACCCAGCTCATGTAACCGATATCGGTCAGGCTGACATCGGCCTCGCGCAACCAGAATGAGAGGGTGCCAAATACCAGCAACAGCGGCAGACCCGATGAAAAGCCCATGGCAAAGAGAATGAGTACTCGGGCTTCGAGATAAACAGCGAGCGATTCCCGCCAACTCGGTGTGCGGATCATATTCAACTACCTGACGACTTTGGAAAAGTGCGTCATTTTGGCAGGTTGATGGCAGATAGCCAAGGCAAGCAAAGAGATAGGCAAAAGAAGCCCGGATAGAGAAAAGGCCCATCCCGAACGGGATGAGCCTTGCATGGTGGCGCGACGGGATCACGGTGACATACCGCATCCGGCGATGGGTTACTTGCCGGCTTTCTTGTCCGCCGGGGTTTCCGCCAGCAACACTACCTTCTTCAGGATGACAGGGCTGGTCGGCACATCGTTGGCACGCAAAATGGGGCTGTAACCGGTCTGTACCTGAGCCAGTTTGTCCAGCACCTCCATCCCCTGAACCACCTGACCGAACACGGTATAACCCGCAGAGCCACCGGCGTTGAGGTTATTGTTGTCGACCAGATTGAAGTAGAACTGGCGAGTAGCGCTGTCGACCGCCTGGGTGCGAGCCATGGCGATGGAGCCACGCTTGTTGGGCAGACCGCCACGCGACTCGTTGACCACCGGCTCATAAGTTGGCAGTTGCTGGAACTGCTGGTTATACCCCCCCCCCTGCACCACAAAATCCTGGATCACCCGGTGGAAGATGCTGCCGTCATAGCTGCCATCAGCCACGTAGCGCAAAAAGTTTTTCACCGTCTGGGGCGCCTGCTTGGACGCCAGCTCCACCACGATATTGCCGTGGTTGGTCTCCATTCTCACTTTCGGTCCCGCGAACGCCAGCGGGGCGATCAACATGGCCAGCAACCAGAGTTTTTTCATCATCAGACACCTGCGCCGTTCGGTTGACCTTTAAGGTAACCGCGCAGCGCCTCATCGGCCATGATCTGCTGCAGCACGCTACCCAGTTGCAGGTTCAGTGTAGACTCGAGATCGGCCATGCTTGGCTCGCTCGGGCTCTCCTTGCTGGAAGACATGTTGAACTGCTTGGTCAGACGGTTGCCCTGGAAATCGGCGATCACCTGCAGACTGACGCGGGACTTGGTGACATAGGTAAAGGTCTTCTCTTCCACATTGACTGCGGCGTTGGAGATCACCAGCGTCAGGTTGGTGGTGCCACTGTTGCCCACTTCGAGACCCTGACTACGCAGTCCTTCAGCCAGCCGTTCGGCCATCAGCAGATTGAGCGGACGCTCGCTGTTGACCAGCACGGGGGCTTTCTCTTTATGTTTGATGGAGAAGACGTAGGCAGCCTCACGCTTGTCTACCCCTTCCATGGTGATGCGATTGCCAGAGTAGTATTGCTGGTTGGCGGGGATCACCTGCGGATTGAGCAGCGCTGTCTCCGGCCAATGAGTGGCACACCCGCCCAGCATCAGGGCGGCCAGCAGCAAGAGTGACTTTTTCATCATGGTTTCCTTTGGCTTTAGCGTTTGATGGCTTTCAAAATAACGAATTTGCTGTTCGACGCAACGACTTGTGCGTTGGCAAACAAGCGCTTGAGTTTGTTGTGATAGTCCAGATGACGGTTGCCTACTATCCAGAGTTCACCCCCCTGAGGCAACACCCGGTGCGCATCGCTGAACATCTGCCAGGCGATATGATCGGTGATCGCCTGTAACTGATGGAAAGGAGGGTTGCAGAGGATCCGATCCGCCGAACCTACCGCCACCCCGTCGAGACAGTTATTGACCATAAAGCGGGCACGCGGCAGTGCATCGGGCAGATTGTGCTCGACGTTGAGCTGTGCCGAGGCGACCGCCATATAGGATTCATCGATAAAGGTCACCTCCACCTCGCTATCTTTGGCGAGCAGCGACAGACCCAAAACCCCGTTGCCACAGCCCAGATCGATCACCTTGCGGGCACTGTGGATGGGCAGGTTGTCCAGCATAAAGCGGGCACCGATATCGAGACTGGTGCGCGAGAAGACGTTGGCATGGTTGTGGATGAGCATGCCACTCCCCTCCAACGGCCAGACAGTCGGGAAGGGGTTGGCCAGCGCGGGGCGTTCTGCCTGCGGCTCGCAGTGAATGAGACGCGCCTTCTTCCAGGCCAACGAGGTACGGGTAGGCCCCAGATACTTCTCGAACAACTTGAGGGTGGAGGTATGAATATCCTTCGCCTTGCCGGCAGCGATAACGCGGGTTGCCGGTGTCACCACCTCCCGCAGCGCCAGCAGTTGCTGCTCCAGCAGTGCCTGATATTTGGAGACCTTGATCACCACCAGCGCAGGAGCATCGGGCAGCGGTGCCAGCGCATCCTGCAAGGTAATCCCGCTCGTATCCAGCCCATTTTCGGCCAAATTGGCCATGGTAGCCCGCTCACTGATGTAGGAGTCGGTGACACAGCAGGGGGAGTGCGGATGCAGATAGGCGGCAAGCGTGCCAAAACCGTCATTCATGATGATGACGTGGCCCGCCTGCTCGAGGGGGGACTCCGCCAGAGTGTTGATCAGATATTCGTCAGCCGCATCCCAGGCTTGCAGTGTCTCCTGACTCTGGCGCGGATAGCGGTAGAGCGTGAGCTGGCAATGGGGAGTGTCGAGAAGGGTTTGCATAGGAAGAGTCCAACCTCGGCTTGATTCATGGATACAGGCGCCAGGGGCGACGCAAAGTGGCGCTATTCTAGCGAGGAGCAGGAATTTCACCAGTTCGGAGCGTGCTAATGAACGGATAGCAGGCGATTTTCCTTTTGCGGGGGCTTATTCCACACCTAGACAGCCGATAGAATGGCCCGACATTCACTCTGGAAGCTGATCCTATGACCATCCAACAACTGATTGAAGCCAAGCTGACGGCAGCCCTCTCCCCCACTCTGCTGGAAGTGATCAACGAGAGCCACATGCACCGAGTGGAGCCGGGCTCTGAGAGCCACTTCAAGGTGGTGATCGTCAGCGAACAGTTTGCGGGTCAGCGCCTTCTCTCTCGCCATCGTCAGGTCAACGCCATCCTGGCCGATGAACTGGCCGGCGCTGTCCATGCACTTGCACTGCATACCTACACGGCAAGCGAGTGGCAGGAGAAGGGTAAGGCACCACGCACACCAGCTTGTGTTGGCAACCCCTCGCACTCCTGAACGGCTAGCTGTCACCCATTGCTCTGACCCACCACCCTATGGGTGACAAACAAACAAAAATTAAACAAAAAGCCGCCAGCCTGCTGATCCTGACAACCATAAATAGGTATTTAATTCAGTTTTCCCTGGCGGCTTAGTCACAGCCTTACACAAACATACCCCCATGGGGGTATTAAAATAAAAAAACCTTTAAAACCACAGCTTACAAGGAATTCAGGGGTTATTCATTGCAGGTTAATTTTGTGATGACGCAGGGATTTTGCCTATTTGGCATGGCAGAAAATGGGCCTTAAGTGGTAGACTCAAGCGCTTTTGAGTGACCTCGCATGTTGAATAATTGCTGAGCCTGACCACCCGGCGCAGCCACAACAGCGACTCATTCAACCACCCGTCGTGATGTATTTCTCGGCGCTAACCAACCTCTCTTCCCGTAACGGTAGTGCAATTAAGTATGATTACAATCAAAAGAGGACTGGACATCCCCGTGCTGGGTGCGCCAGAGCAAGTAATCTACGATGGCCCCGCCATCACCCGTGTTGCTACACTGGGCGAGGAGTTCGTGGGGATGCGACCTACTATGTTCGTCAAAGTAGGTGATCGCGTCATCAAAGGTCAGGAGCTCTTCGAAGACAAGAAGAATCCCGGCGTTAAATTCACGGCCCCCGCCACCGGCGTAGTTTCAGAGATCAACCGTGGAGCCAAACGTGTGCTCCAGTCTGTGGTCATCGACCTCGACGGCTCCGATGAACAGGTGACCTTCGAGCATTTTGCCTCTTCCGAGCTGGTCAAGCTCGAGCGCAGCAAGGTGCAAGAGATCCTGGTTGCATCAGGTCAGTGGATAGCACTGCGCACTCGCCCGTTCAGCAAAGTCCCTGCGGTTGGCTCAGCCCCGCGCGCCATCTTTGTGACCGCGATGGACACCAACCCGCTGGCTGCCGATGCCGAGCTGATTATCAAGGAACAGCCGCAGGCCTTCCTCGATGGTCTGGCCGTATTGACCCGCCTGACCGACGGCACCGTCTATGTCTGTAAAGGCGAAGGCAGTCTGCCTCACTCCTCTTTGGCTCAGGTCAAGGAAGAGATCTTCGTCGGTCCGCACCCTGCCGGTCTGCCGGGTACCCATATCCACTTCCTGGATCCGGTCAGCAGCACCAAGGTGCAGTGGCACATCAACTATCAGGATGTGATCGCATTCGGCAAGCTGTTCACCACCGGTCAGATCTGCACCGACAAGGTGATCGCCCTGGCCGGCCCGAATGTGCTCAAGCCGCGTCTGCTGCGTACCCGTCTGGGGGCCTGCATCAGCCAACTCACCAACAATGAGCTGCGTGCCGATGAAAACCGCGTCATCTCCGGTTCCCTGCTGAGCGGCGCCAAGGCTGAGGGTGTTCACGACTATCTGGGTCGTTACCACAATCAGGTCTGTGCACTGGGCGAGGGTCGCGAGAAAGAGTTCCTGGGCTGGATCAACCCCAGTGCCAACAAGTTCTCCATCACCCGCACCACCCTCTCTCACCTGATGAAGGGTCGCCTTATCAACTTCACCACCACTACCAACGGTAGTGACCGTTCCATGGTGCCTATCGGCAACTATGAACGGGTGATGCCACTCGACATCCTGCCCACCCTGCTGCTGCGGGACATGGTCTCCGGCGATACCGACGGTGCGCAAGCACTGGGTTGCCTGGAGCTGGATGAGGAAGATTTGGCCCTCTGTACTTTCGTTTGCCCCGGCAAGACCGAGTACGGCCCGATCTTGCGTGAGTGCCTGACCAAGATTGAACTGGAAGGTTAAGCGATGAGTTTCAAGCAACTTCTTGAAAATATGGAACATCACTTCGAACCGGGTGGAAAGTACGCCAAGTACTACGCCCTGTTCGAAGCGGCGTATACCCTGTTCTATACCCCGGGTAGCGTTACCCGCAATGCCGCCCACGTCCGTGATGCGCTCGATCTGAAGCGCATGATGATCATGGTGTGGCTGGCCGTGTTCCCGGCCATGTTCTGGGGCATGTACAACGTTGGCAACCAGGCCATCGCCGCCATTGCCCACATGGGCTCGGCAGCCGGTGCCAGCAGCTGGCAATATGCCCTGGCCACCATGCTGGGTGCCTCCCTCGATCCGTCTGTTGCCGGTATCGGCAGCAAGATGCTGATTGGCGCCACCCACTTCTTCCCGATCTACATCACCGTCTTCTTTGTCGGTGGTTTCTGGGAAGTGCTGTTTGCCATGGTGCGCAAGCACGAGATCAACGAAGGCTTCTTCGTGACCTCCATCCTGTTTGCCCTGATCGTGCCGCCCGAGCTGCCCTTGTGGCAAGCTGCGCTGGGCATCACCTTCGGTGTGGTAATGGCCAAGGAAGTGTTCGGTGGTACCGGCAAAAACTTCCTGAACCCTGCGCTGGCAGGTCGTGCCTTCCTGTTCTTCGCCTACCCAGGCCAAATCTCCGGTGACGCAGTCTGGGTTGCCGTTGATGGCTACTCCGGTGCAACCGCGCTGAGCCAGTGGGCTCAGGGCGGCCAGATGGCGCTGATCAACGGTGCCACCGGTCAGGCTATCAGCTGGATGGACGCTTTCCTTGGCAACCTGCCGGGTTCCATCGGTGAAGTCTCCACCCTGATGATCCTGCTGGGTGCGGCCATGATCGTCTATATGCGCATCGCCTCCTGGCGCATCATCGCCGGCGTGATGGTCGGTATGATCGCCACTTCCCTGCTGTTCAACGTCATCGGTTCCGATACCAACCCCATGTTCAACATGCCGTGGCACTGGCATCTGGTACTGGGTGGCTTCGCCTTCGGTATGGCCTTCATGGCGACCGACCCTGTCTCCGCCGCCTTTACCAACAAGGGCAAGTGGTGGTACGGCGCCCTGATCGGCGTGATGGTCGTGCTGGTTCGCGTGGTCAACCCTGCGTTCCCGGAAGGCATGATGCTGGCCATTCTGTTTGCAAACCTGTTTGCTCCCCTGTTTGACCACTTCGTCGCTCAGGCAAACATCAAGCGGAGGATTGCTCGTGGCGTTTAATAAAGACTCAACCTTCGGCACCATCAGCGTGGTCACCGGCCTCTGTCTGGCCTGTTCCATCGTGGTATCCGTTGCTGCCGTTGGCCTGCGTTCTACCCAAGAGGAGAACAAGGCGCTGGATAAACAGAGCAATATTCTCTCCGTAGCCGGCGTGGACATCAGCGATGTAGCCAAGCGCGATCTGGCCAAGCTGTATGGCGACAAGATCGAAGCCCGTCTGGTGGATCTCGCCACCGGTAACTTTGTTGACGGCGATGCCGACAACTTCGATACCAAACAGGCGGCCAAAGATCCGGCGCAAAACATCCGTCTGGCTGCTGCCGAGGACAAGGCTGGCCTGCGCCAGATCTCCAAGCTGGTTCCGGTGTTCTTCGCCAAGGATGCCGATGGCAAGATCGACAACATCATCCTGCCCATCTACGGTCAGGGTCTGTGGTCTACCATGTATGCCTTCGTCGCGGTTGCCGCTGATGGCCAGACTATCAAGGGCATCACCTACTATGACCACGGTGAAACCCCTGGTCTGGGCGGTGAAATCGAAAATCCAGCCTGGCGCGAGCTGTTTGTCGGCAAGAAGCTGTTCGATCAGGATGGCATGCCGGCGCTGCGCGTCATCAAGGGTCACGCTCCGGCGAGCTCCGAGCACGAGATCGACGGTCTCTCCGGCGCCACCCTGACCGGTAACGGTGTACAGCATACCTTTGACTTCTGGATGGGTCCCAAGGGCTTCGGTCCTTTCCTGGCCAAGGTTCGTGCAGGAGAAATCAACAATGGCTGACAAGAGCGAAATGAAAAAGTTGCTGTTGACTCCAGTGCTGGGCAACAACCCCATCGCCTTGCAGGTGCTGGGTGTCTGTTCCGCACTGGCGGTTACCAGCCAGATGAAGACAGCGTTTGTAATGACCCTTGCGGTCATGGCGGTCACCGCCTTCTCAAACCTGTTCATCTCCCTGATCCGCAACCAGATCCCGAACAGCGTGCGGATCATTGCCCAGATGGCGATCATCGCCTCGCTGGTTATCGTGGTTGACCAGGTGCTCAAGGCGTATGCCTATGACATCTCCAAGCAGCTGTCAGTCTTCGTCGGTCTGATCATCACCAACTGTATCGTGATGGGCCGCGCCGAAGCGTACGCCATGAAGAGCGCGCCGCTCCCCTCCTTCCTGGATGGTATCGGTAATGGTCTGGGCTATGGCGCCATTCTGCTGAGTGTCGCGACCGTGCGTGAACTGCTGGGCTCCGGCACCTGGTTTGGCATCGAGCTGCTGCCGCTGGTGAACAACGGTGGCTGGTATGTACCCAACGGCCTCCTGCTGCTGCCGCCGAGTGCATTCTTCATCATTGGTCTGATCATCTGGGGCGTGCGCACCAAGGATCCCAAGCAGGTGGAGGCGAAGGATTAAGGTATGGAACACTATCTGAGTCTGTTGATTAAATCGATCTTCATCGAAAACCTGGCACTCTCCTTCTTCCTGGGGATGTGTACCTTCCTGGCGGTATCCAAGAAGGTCAAGACCTCCATGGGTCTGGGTATTGCCGTTATCGTGGTGCAAACCATCGCCGTACCGGTCAACAACCTGATCTACAACTATGTGCTGAAGGCCGGAGCTCTCTCCCCTGACCTGGATCTGAGCTTCCTGAGCTTCATCACCTTTATCGGGGTGATCGCAGCGCTGGTACAGATCCTGGAGATGGCGCTGGACAAGTACTTCCCGGCTCTCTACAACGCGCTGGGCATCTTCCTGCCGCTCATCACCGTGAACTGCGCCATCTTCGGTGGCGTTTCCTTCATGGTGCAGCGTGACTACACCTTCGTGGAGTCTGTGGTCTACGGCGTGGGCTCAGGGGCAGGCTGGATGCTGGCGATCGTTGCGCTGGCGGGTATCCGCGAGAAGATGAAGTACTCCGATGTTCCGGAAGGCCTGCGTGGTCTGGGCATCACCTTCATCACCGCCGGTCTGATGGCGCTGGGCTTCATGTCCTTCTCTGGTATCTCCCTGTAATCGGCTTTCCTGCAATCAGAAAGGAACGATAGATGGAAATTATTTTGGGTGTGGTCATGTTTACCGTGATCCTGCTGGCACTGGTGGCAGTCATTCTGTTCGCCAAGTCCAAGCTGGTGACCGCGGGCGACGTGACAATCAGCATCAATGGTGACCCGGCCAAGGCTGTGACCAGCCCGGCCGGTGGCAAGCTGCTCGGCGTACTCGCCGGCAACGGTATCTTCGTCTCTTCCGCCTGTGGCGGCGGTGGCTCCTGCGGCCAGTGCAAGGTACGGGTGAAATCCGGTGGCGGCGACATCCTGCCGACCGAACTGGATCACATCAGCAAGGGTGAAGCCCGTCACGGCGAGCGTCTGGCCTGCCAGGTCACCGTGCGTGGCGACATGGACATCGAACTGCCGGAAGAGATCTTCGGGGTGAAGAAGTGGGAATGTACTGTTATCTCCAACGATAACAAAGCCACCTTCATCAAGGAGCTCAAGCTGCAGATCCCCGATGGCGAGAGCGTACCGTTCCGCGCCGGTGGTTATATCCAGATCGAAGCGCCGGCTCACCATGTGTACTACAAGAACTTCGATATTCCCGAGGAGTATCGCGGTGACTGGGATCGCTTCAAGATTTTTGAGCTGGAGTCCAAGGTCGATGAGCCGATCATCCGTGCCTACTCCATGGCAAACTATCCGGAAGAGTTCGGCATCATCATGCTGAACGTGCGTATCGCGACCCCGCCCCCGAGCAACTGGACTGCCCCTCCGGGACAGATGTCCTCCTACATCTTCAGCCTGAAGGCTGGCGACAAGGTGACTATCTCCGGTCCGTTCGGTGAGTTCTTCGCCAAGGATACCGATGCCGAAATGGTATTCATCGGTGGTGGTGCAGGTATGGCGCCGATGCGTTCCCATATCTTCGACCAGCTGCGTCGCCTGAAGTCCAAGCGCAAGATGAGCTTCTGGTACGGTGCCCGTTCCAAACGCGAGATGTTCTATGTCGAAGACTTCGACATGCTGGCGGCCGAGAACGAGAACTTCACCTGGAACGTAGCCCTGTCCGATCCGCAACCGGAAGACAACTGGGATGGCTACACCGGCTTCATCCACAACGTGCTCTACGAGAACTATCTCAAGAACCACGAAGCGCCGGAAGATTGCGAGTTCTACATGTGTGGACCTCCCGTGATGAACGCAGCCGTCATCAACATGCTCAAAGATCTGGGCGTTGAGGACGAAAACATCCTGCTGGATGACTTTGGTGGTTAATCCATGAACAGCGTTGTAAAGACCTGGCTAGCCTTCGGGCTAGCCTTTTTCTTGACAGGGTGCGGTCAGGAAAGCACGGTCCAGTCGAAACCGGAGATCCATATCACCGGCAGCACCATGGGCACTTACTACTCCATCAAGGTGGCGGACAACGTCATCAGCGATGCAGCCAAGTTTCAGGCCGAGGTCGATGTACTGCTGGAGCGAGTCAACGATCAGATGTCCACCTATCGCCCCGATTCCGAACTGTCGCGCTTCAATCAGCACCACAGTTCGACACCGGTAGTGGTATCGCGGGACACCGCGCGGGTCATTACAGAAGCCATTCATATTGGCCGTGAGAGCCAGGGGGCGCTGGACGTCACCGTCGGCCCCTTGGTCAATCTGTGGGGCTTCGGTCCGGACAAACGGCCGACCAAGATGCCATCAGAGGAGCTGATCACCCAGACCCGTCAGAAGACCGGCCTGGGCAACCTGCACGTCATCACTTCGGTCGATGCCGACACCCTGCAAAAGGACATCCCGGATCTTTACGTTGATCTCTCCGCCATTGCCAAGGGCTTTGGTGTGGACAAGGTGGCCGAGTATCTGGAGTCTCTGGGTGCGCGCAACTATCTGGTGGAGATCGGCGGCGAGCTGCGGATCAATGGCGTCAACGGCAAGGGACACCCCTGGCGCGTTGCCATCGAAAAGCCGACAGCCAATGCCGGTTCGGTGCAGGAGGTGATCGTTCCGGGTGACAACGGAGTGGCCACTTCGGGCGAATATCGCAACTACTATGAGATGGATGGCCAGCGCTTCTCCCACACCATAGATCCACGCACCGGCAAGCCAATCCAGCACCGCATGGTGTCGGTCACCGTGATCCACCCCTCCTGCATGACCGCAGACGGGCTGGCGACCGTATTCATGGTAATGGGACCGGAGAAGAGCCTGGCCTATGCCAAAGAGCGCGGCCTGGCGATCTTCGTGATCACCAAGACGGACAACGGCTTTGAAGAGGCCTACTCCGATGCGTTCAAACAGTATCTGGTCAGGAAATAGGGAGGATAGATGCAGGTTTTTCTGATCACCTTCGGGGTATTCATGCTGGTGATAGCCGCCATGGCTATCGGCTATATCTTCCAGAAAAAATCCATCTCCGGCTCCTGTGGCGGTCTGGGGAGCGTTGGCATCGAGAAAGAGTGCGACTGCCCCGAGCCCTGCGACAATCGCAAGAAGAAGATGGCCAAGGAAGAGGCCCGTCGCAAGATGCTGGAAGAGAACCGCATCATCTGATGACTCTGATTGTTCGATAAACAAAAGCGCGCCATCGGCGCGCTTTTTACTGGGCGTTATCTTGCGTTAACGGTCAGGTTGACGTTCGATATAGAGGATCACCTCGCCAAGATGGATACCGAACTTGCTGATCTCGGCACGATTGATCAGACGATCTTCGTCCAGCAGATACATCCAGTCATCGAAGCTCACCCGCACTACCTCGCCATCCGGCAGCGCCAGATCAAGCTGATAACGCCAGTTGAGGGCAAACCCTTGGCTTTTACCCATCGCCTCCCCCACCACATCGGAAGCAGTACCTCGCCAGTGACCGTCAACCCCCTTGCTCAGATACCAGGTACGGGTCTGCTGGCGGCCATCATCAAAGTAGAACTGCTCGAACAGCTCTCCCTTGCCATCCTTCCAACGACCCACCATCTCGACCCGAAAGCGACTGGTCACTTCGCCGCTGCGGTCGGTTACCAGGCCGTGAGCCACTAATTTACCGTTGAAGAAACGGGCGAGATCCCAGTTTGGCCCCTGCCCCCGATAGTCATCGAGACTGGCACCACAGCCGCTCAGCAGCAAAAAAGGGAGCAACAGCAACCAGCGGTATGCACGATAGAAAAACATTGGAAACTCCATGTTCAGGGTTGGCCACGCAGGCGGCGGGTCAGGGCAGGATCGCGGCTGTTGTCAGCCAGCCAGATGGCGAGAAAAGCGGCCGAGAATTGCGGATCGGCCAGAGTGCCGAGGGGCTTCTCCTGCCACCAGAAGTGGCCTGTCCCACCCTTGTCGACATAGAAGGTAAGCCGGTCACCCGCCTGGATATCGGGCCAGAGTGCGGCGAGCTGGCCTAGCCAGCGCTGACGGTCGGCGTCAGAGCCAAGACCGAGTCGCTGCCACTCGGCGGCGGTGGCGCTCAGCAGATCTTGCCGCTCGATGGATCTGGCATAGGTGAGGGTCAGTGCCTGTGGATAGTGACCGGGCTGATAGCGCCCGCTCGCACTGTAGAGGGTGGCATCGTAGAGCTTGAACCAGAGCCAGTTCATCTCCCCCTGCCCGACCGGGCGCAGCTGCTGCCAGGGTGCGGCAGAAGCCTGCACCGCGGTTGCAGCAAAGAGCGTAAACGCCAGCAGCAGCGGGTTAATTCCACCCCATATGCCAGTGGTTGGGGTCTTCCAGTTCATGCCAATCCATCTCCTGTTCCTGCAGGGTGTTGATATCCTGCATCACCACCTGCACCAGCTGCCCCTGCGCATCCCGCTGGCAGGCAACCACCAGATAGAAGCGATCAGTCAGCTCATGCTGGCTCTCTTTGGTCCACTTGGAAAAAAGCAACGAGTCGGTCGAAAAGGTGTTTGTCATGACTCACCCTCCAGCTTGACCATTACCCACAGGAGTACGGGTAACCACCACATCCAGATCACAGCCAGCTGCGCCGAACTGATCCAGATGCCCCAGGGTAAGTGTACTGCCCCCATGGCGGCCCCCGCCACATAGGAGGAGGCACCACCAAATACGCCAAACAGTGCCTGCTGCCAGCGAGGCAAGCGCAGCAGCCAGCGCATACCGTGGGCCAGCGTCAGGGCAAAACCGAGCCAGAGCAGCACCAGCCAGAGGGGAAAACCGGACGGGAAACGGAACAGGCCGAGCTGCCAGAGCAGGGCATCCAGCAGACAGCCAGCAACCGCGATGGGGAGCAGCCGCCAGTCACGCAGGCGGCTGGGTGAGAAAATAAAGTGCAGCAGCAACATTGCCAGCAGCGGGCCCGGCTGCTGCCACTTCACCGCCAGCAACCAGTAGAGGTTGAACCCCAGCAGATGAGCCCACTGCCACATGGTCAGTGACCGCTTACTGGCACATCACCCGACCAGCCAGCGGGCCCCGGCTTGGCGGCCTCCAGCTGCACCAGACTGATGGTGCGCTCCCAGAATCCCCCCTCGCAATAGGCGAAGTAGAAGTGCCACAGCCGGATGAAATCCTGGCTGTAACCGAGCTTGGGCAGCTCGGGCGCCAGCGCCAGAAAGCGATCGCACCAGTGAGCCAGGGTGCGAGCATAGTGATGGCCGTGATCGTGCAGCCGCACCAGCTGCATATCGGTCTCCCGTGCCAGCAACCCCGCCATCTGGGAGACGCTCGGCAGGCAGCCACCGGGGAAGATGTAGCGCTGGATGAAATCAACCCCGCGCAGATACTGGGCATGACGCTGATCGGCGATGGTAATGGCCTGAATGAGCAGGCGGCCACCCGGCTTGAGCAACCGTGACAACTGGCGGAAATAGTCGGGCAGGAAGGCGTGGCCCACCGCCTCGATCATCTCGATGGAGACCAGCTTGTCATAGGTGCCCTCCAGCTTGCGGTAATCCTCCAGCAGCAAGGTGATGCGATCCCCCAGCCCCTCCCGCGCAATCCACTCCTTGGCGTAGTCATGCTGGGCCCGGGAGATAGTCGTGGTGGTCACCCGGCAGCCATAGTGGCGGGCGGCATAGACGGCGAGGCCGCCCCAGCCGGTGCCGATCTCCAGCAGATGATCGTCAGGGCCCAGCTCCAACCGCTCGCAGATGGTACGCAGCTTGGCCTGCTGCCCCTCTTCCAGAGTGGCGTCGGCGCTCGGGTAGATGGCGCTCGAGTACTGCATATGGCTGTCGAGAAACCCCTGATAGAGGGTATTGCCGAGATCGTAGTGGGCGGCAATGTTGGAGCGCGAGCCGGTCAGGGTATTGCGATTAAGCCAGTGGCGCACCTTATTGAACGGGAAACTGAGCCAGCCGAGGCGCCGCTCAAGGGAGTCGAGCAGGGTCAGGTTGCGGGCCAGCAGCCGCACCAGCGCCACCGGATCCGGGCTGGTCCAGAGCCCCTCCACCCAGGTTTCCCCAGCGGCGATGCTGCCTCCCAGCAACAAGCGACGATAGAAGGCCGGATCCTGCACCACCAGTTCGGCATGCAGATCGGTGCCCGCCACGCCAAAGCTGTGGCGCTCACCGCCATCCCGCAGCAGCAGCTGGCCATGTTCAAGGCGTCCCAGCAGATTGAGCAGCAGTTGCCTTGCCCCCTTGTCGATGAAAGAGGCAGAGAGGGTTGATTGAGCAAGTTCCATTAGCGGCTCTCCGGATGGGTAAAAATCGGGGTTCGTTTGATAAAAAGACGCAGGGCCTGCCAGTAGATCCCGAGCAGTACCTTCATGGTCATCCAGGGCCAGCGGGCCAGCAGGGCCACCAGCCCCTTGCGCGACAAGGGTTCGCGAGTGAGCGCCAGGGTTGCGTCAAACAGCTTGGCTTCACCGGATACGGGATGACTCTCGATATGGATCAGTGTCTCCTGCGCGGGCGGCCTGATCCGCCAGTGATAACGCATCGCCAGCCCCATAAAGGGGGAGACGTGAAAATCCTTATCATGGGGCGCCAGCGCCGCCAGATCCAGCAGGTAGTAGTGACGCTCGTTCCAGGGGGTGTTCGACACCTCCGCCAGCAGATAGCGCGCCTCGCCCTGCCGGTAGCAGAAGTAGAAGTTGACCGGACTGAAGTAGAAGCCCAGACAACGCACATTGCCGAGCAGCAGCACCCGCCCCTCGGGGTCGGCATCGCCCCCCAGTTCGCTCACCTTCTGCCACACCGCCTGCTTGAGGCTTCCCTCACTGCCCTTGAGATAATCATGGCGGTGAAACGAGAGCAGCCCCGAGCGCTCCACACCGAACCAGCGCCCCTGATCGAGCTGCGGCAGTTCGTCGAGATCCAGTCCCAGCATAAAGAGGCTGTAGGAGAAGGCGTGGGCCCAAGGTGCGAAACGGCGGTGGCGCACCGAACCCTGCCAGATGGCGCTAGTGACACCGGCCAGTTCGCCAGCGCCCTCATGTTCGGTGGCCACGGTGGCGCCGTTCATAGCTCGGCACCGAAGCGCCTGGCGACATCCAGCGCGCTGCGCACCCCATCCTCGTGGAAGCCGTTGTACCAGTAGGCGCCACAGAAATGGGTGTGCTGCTGGCCGCAGATCTCCGCGCGCCGCTGCTGAGCGGCGATGGAGGCCTGATTGAACACCGGATGGTGGTAGACGAAGCGGCGCAGTACCTTGCTCTCATCCACCTTGCCCTTGGGGTTGAGGCTGACGCAGAAGGGCTCCGGCGAGTTCACCCCCTGCAGGATGTTCATGTTGTAGCTCACCAGCGGCCGCGCCTCGTCATTGCCATCGAGCTGATAGTTCCAGCTGGCCCATGCCTTGCGGCGGGTGGGCAGGCAGCGAGCATCGGTATGGAGCCAGACATCGTTGGCCTGATAGGGCATGTCGCCGAGGATGGCCTGCTCCCGCTCGCCGGGATCCGCCAGCAGCGCCAGCGCCTGATCGCTGTGGCAGGCGAAGATCACCTCGTCAAACCGCTCCTCGCCGTAACTGCTCTGGATCACAACGCCATCCGCGTCCCGCCGTACGCTCTTCACCGGACAGGCGAGTCGGATCTGCGACTGCCAACCCGCGGTAAGGGGGCCGATATATTCCCGCGAGCCACCCGGGATCACGTACCACTGGGGGCGATTGGCCACATCCAGCAGGCCGTGGTTGGCAAAAAAGCGCAGGAAGAAGCCAAGGGGAAAGGCGCGCATATCGGCCAGGGTCGATGACCAGATCGCCGCCCCCATCGGCAAGATGTAGTGGCGGGCGAAGTAGTCGCTAAACTCCCCCGCCAGCAAAAAATCCCCCAGCGTCAGCTCGGGGCCAGCCCCCTGATGCTGACCATCCGCCAGCCAGGCCCGCGCCTCCCGGTTGAACCGCAAGATCTCGGCGACAAAGCCATAGAAGCGCGGACTCAGCAGATTGCTGCGCTGGGCAAACAGGGTATCGAGATTGTGGCCGTTGTACTCCAGCCCCTCCGGGCTCTTTACCGAGAAGCTCATCTCGGCCGGTTGGCGCGCCATGCCAATCCGCGCCAGCAACTTCAAGAAGTTGGGGTAGGTACGATCGTTGAAGACGATAAAGCCGGTGTCGATGGCATAGCTGCGGCCAGCCTGATTCACATCGACGGTGGCGGTGTGACCGCCCAGGGTCGGCGCCGCTTCGAACAGGGTGATGTCATGGAGTTTGTGGAGCAGAAAACCGGCGGTGAGCCCCGAGATCCCTGAACCGACGATGGCGATCTTTTTCTTCATGAATGGCTTCCTTTCGATACGAGTGCGCGGCCAAGGCGCAGCCAGAGCCCCACCGGCAGCGCACCAAGCAGGCGCAGCAACCAGATGAAACGGCGGGGAAAGTGGATCTGGTGACGACCAGCGGTCAGCCCGTCCATGATGGCGCGGGAGGCCTGCTCCACCGTCACCAGACAGGGCATGGGAAAATCATTTTTGGCGGTGAGCGGCGTCTGGACAAAGCCGGGGCGGATCAGGGTCACCCCGATCCCTTTGCTGGCCAAATCGAGGCGCAAGGTATCCGCCAGATAGTCGAGGGCCGCCTTGGAGGCGCCATAGGCCTCGGCTCGTGGCAGCGGCAGCCAGCTCACCGACGAACTGACGATGGCCAGCCGTGACCCAGCCCCTAGCAACGGCAAGAAGGCGGCCAGCGCATGGCCGGTAGCGGTCAGATTGGTGTCGATGACACGGGCAAACAGCTCGCTGTCAAACCCCTCGCCGACATCCATGTACTCGCAGTTGCCTGCGTTGAGGATTAGCAGATCGAGGGATGGCAGCGTAGCGGCTATCCCGCTCATTGCGGCCAGATCACGGGCATCGAACTGCAGCGGAGTGACGCCATCCAGCCCCAGCGCCTGCAGCCGTTCACCATCGCGGCCACAACCCCACACCTGCCAGCCGGCGCGCCGGTAATCCAGCGCCAACTGGCGACCTATGCCGGAGGTCGCGCCTGTGATAAGCACCCGGCCGCTCATGCGCCAAGCCTCATCTTGATGGTGCGAACCACTGGCCCGAGCAACGGCAACTGCTCGTAGAGCATGGCGCCCAGGTCAAAATAGTCCCTGTGCTGGCACACCTTGCCCGCCTCGTCGAATTCGAGGCGGGTGGCCCCCTCCACCGTCACCGGCTCACCACCACGCAATCTGGGGTGAGAGAAGGTCATGGTCCAGCCGAGCCAGGCCTGTGGCCCTTGCTGCTGCTGACTGGTGATGACGAAACGGCAGTAGGCGAGACGCTGATAGAGGGCGGCAAAATAGTCGCCAAGGGCCGCCAGCCCCTCGATACGGTGAGCCGGATCGATAAAGACCACCTGTTCGGCATAGACCTCGGGCAAGCGATGCAACTGCTGTTTGTCCAGTTGCTGATAGAGGCCAATAAAGCGGGCCAGCGGCTCGTTCATCCTATTTCTCCAGAGAGCGAAACATCTCGATGGCTCTCACCCGGGCAACGGCGTGATCCACCATGGGTGCCGGATAATCCTGTCGCCCCTTGAGTCGCAGCCAGTCGTGGGGCTGATGCACATAAGCGGCAGGAATATCGGCCAGTTCAGTTACCCAAGTACGGATAAACTCCCCTTGTGGATCAAATCGTTGCCCCTGAGTGGTGGGGTTGAAGACCCGAAAGTAGGGGGCCGCATCGGCACCGGTGCCTGCAGCCCACTGCCAGCCGCCATTGTTGGCTGCCAGATCCCCGTCGATGAGTCGACTCATGAAGTAATCCTCCCCGAGCCGCCAGTGGATATGGAGATCCTTGGTGAGAAAGCTCGCCACTATCATTCGCAGCCGGTTGTGCATCCAGCCGGTGGCGTTGAGACAACGCATCGCCGCATCGACGATGGGGTAGCCGGTGCGCCCCTCGCACCAGGCGGCGAAGGCATCCGGATCCCAGCTCCACGGCAAGGCCGCCGTCTCGGGCTTGAAGGGGCGATTCATCGAAAGAGTCGGGATCAGCACCAGCAGGTGGCGATAGAACTCGCGCCAGATAAGTTCGTTTAGCCAGACAAAGCCGGGCTGAGCCTTGGACTGGGGCCGATAGCCGAGCCGCTGCTGGAGCGCCGCCACACACTGGCGCGGGCTGATGATGCCCGCCGCCAGATAGGGGGAGAGCACAGAGGTGCCCGCGATGGCAGGAAAATCGCGGGTCTCGCCATAGTCGAGCACCGCCTGCTCCAGAAAAATGTTCAAACGACGCTGAGCTTCCGCCTCCCCCACTGGCCAGCGGGGATCCGCCGTCAGCTCGCCGAGCGCCTCATCAACCCACGCACGTTCGGCCAGCGGCTGCCACGGCAACGACTCGCCACGGGGCGCTGGGGCGCGATGAATGACAAACCCCTCTTCATCGAGGGCCTTGAGCCAGGCACAGCTGAAGGGGGTGAACACCTTGAACATCTCACCCGAGCCGGTCAGCACCCGCCCCGGCGGCAATACGCAACAGCCGTTGAACCAGTGACAGCTCACCGCCTGATCAGCCAGCGCGGCGCTGACGGCATGGTCGCGACGCTGCTCATCGATCTCGATAGCCTGATTGGCATAGAGCTGGGTCACACCCTGCTCGCGGCAGAGGTTTGCCAACGCAGCGGGCACCTCGGCAAAGGTCTCCACTCGCAGCAGATGGAGCGGGATGCCGAGCGCCGCCAGCTCGCGGCCCAACTCATCCACCTGCGCCAACATAAAGCGCTGACGGATGGGGGCCATTTTGTGCTGCCGCCACTGGGTAGGAGAGATGATAAAGAGCGCGGCGACCGGTCCATCACCGGCGCAGGCATGCCGCAGCGCCGGGTTGTCGGCAAGGCGCAGATCGTTGCGAAACCAGACCAGTTTCATGATTTTTTCCTCCCGCGTCCGCTGGCGCCAGCCGCAGCAGGTGCGTTCGCCATCAGCTCGGCAAGGCTCGCCTGCCAGCCGTGTGCTTTCAACCACTCATCGTCGTAGAGACGACCCAGTTCGCCAAACAGGCGCGTGCCTGCGGGCCACTCGGCGGCCAGCTCCTGTTTGCCAAGCCCTGCCCCCAGCAATACCAGCCAGGGGGTAACGGCACGCCCCTCCAGCAAGCTGGCATGGCGCGGCTCGACCGCCCCCAGCAGTTGCACCTCATAACCCTGACCGATCAACTCGTAGGCGGCCCAGACCAGATCGAGGGGGCCGACTTGCCCCCAACTCGCCAGCGTGATCGGCACGCCCTTCTCCTGCTCGATCAGGTGGCGGGCGAAGCGGGTATGGAGCCAGCCCAGCCACACCTGTTGCAGCAACTCGCCATCGGGCCGCTCGCGCCACAGCCCCAGCAGCCGCTCCACAAGCGGTTGCAGTACCCGGCTGCGCACCAGCTCGAACGGGTAGCTCGCCAGCAGATCGTTGAGCTCAGCCTCCGCCTTGCGCTGGTTGAAGGCGAGCAACGCCTGACTGAACTGCTCCAGGGTCTGCTGCCAGTGATCGCTCACCGGATCGGAATGGGGTTCGCTCAGGAGCCCCTTCACCTGCCCGATACTCACTCCCCGCTCCAGCCAGCTCAGGATCTCGCCGATTTGGAGGATATCCTGCTCGCTGTAGAGGCGGTGGCCCTTTTCGGTGCGGGCCGGTTGCACCAGACCGTAGCGGCGCTGCCAGGCACGCAGGGTCACGGCGTTGACGCCGGTGAGACGGGAGACCTCGCGAATGGGGTAGATCCCCTCATCAGCGAGAGGAGCAACTTCTTGCGATAAATCAGACATGACAACGTCCATCAAACAGAGGGGTAAAGCACCCCGGCGCAAACCATGCGCCGGGGCAACAGAACGGATTCAGAGCCCGTAACGCAGCTTGAGCGTATCGGGGTGCGGATTGAGATAAACCTGCTCGGCGAGATAGGGATTGGGGTACTCGCGCAGGTAGTGACGGATCAAGGTGAGCGGCACCAGCAACGGGAAGATACCGGTGCGGTACTTGTCGATGGTATCGGCAAGCTCCTGCTTCTGGGCCGGGGTCAGCACCCGCTTGAAGTAGCCCTGCAGGTGCATCAGCACATTGGTGTGGCTGCGACGGTTGGCCCGCAGGGTCAGCGCCGTCATCAATCCCTTGATGTAGTTGTCGGCCACCTCCTGCAAATTGGTGGACTTGCCCAGATTGCCGAGCAGCTTGCCAAGCGCCCGGTAGTGGGTGGTGGCGTGGGAGAGCACCAGATACTTGTAGCGGGAGTGGAAGCGGATCAGCGCAGAGGCGGTGATGCCGCGGGCGCAGAGCTGCTGCCAGTCGTGGTAGGCAAAGACCCGCAGCACGAAGTTCTCGCGCAGGATGGGGTCGCACAGGCGGCCATCCTCTTCCACCGGCAGCAGGGGGTTGGCCTCCATCAATGCCTTGGCAAAGAGGCCGATCCCCTCCTTGGCGCTCCCCTCGTTGTTGGCGCCATAGACCTTGACCCGCTCCATACCGCAACTGGGTGATTTGGCACAGAGGATATAACCGGAGATGAAGTCAAGCTGGCGTGCCTTCTGCTCGCTGAAGGCGATCAGCTTTTCGGTGACATCGAAGCTACCGTTGCTCGCCTCGGCACGGATCTCGCCGTTGCGCTTGACCAGCCGGATGGCGGCACGGGGCGCCCCCAGACCGATAGCCATCTCGGGACAGACGGGGTGATAGTCAAAGTGAGCGCCAAGATCCCGTTCGCAGAAGCTGGAGCGCTTGTGGCCCCCATCGAAACGTACCTCTTGTCCCAGCAGGCAGGCACTGATACCGACTTTAATCTTGTACATGATGACGCCCCTTGTATAAGCATTGATTCAGTTATAGCAGTTATACAAAAAAATGAAAGTTGTATAACTATTTGCGACTGATACGACACAAGGAGAAAAAAGGGATCACCGGAAAAAGAAAAAACCCATGGCGAACGCCATGGGTAAAAGTCAAGACACTACGGACTACGGGAAGGGGGATTAGAAGCTGTACTTCACACCCAGGCTGGAGATGGAACCTTTTTGCAGATCCCAGTTGCGATAGGTGTAATCGGCAGTCAGCGCCCAGTTCTGGTTGAGCTTGTAGGCACCGCCCACCTTGAAGTCGTGCATATCGTCGGTCATGTTGGCGTAGCGATAAGCGGTAGAGAGCTCGATGTCGCCGATGTCGTAGCGCAAGCCCACTTCACCGTACATGCTGCCGCTATCCTTGCGAGCCACTTCGTCCCATCCCTTGTTGTTCTTGGCCAGCTCACGCTCAAGTTGATAGCCCATCAAACCGGTTTCGCCATAGAGATTGAGTCCTGTGCTCAGCGGGGTAAAGACACCGATACCCAGGCTGGAAATGGACATGCTGTCATTGCCGTCGTTGCGGGAGGTGAATTCGGTTCCGGCACGACCGTAGAAGTTGGAGCCAAAGCTCTTTGAGAGGTCCAGGCTCAGACCACCAAAATCACGGGTACCTTTGCTGGCAGCATCACGGGGAAATGCAGCGCTGTCTTGGCTAAGGTAATCAGACTTGGTGTGCGCCCAGGTCAAACCGCCCTTTGCGTAGCTGAACGCATCCTGTGCCAGAGCGGAAGTAGAGGCGAAACCGGCCAGAACCAGAAGAGATACAGTTGCTTTTTTCATGATGATAACTCCATGTGATTGGGCCCGTTGCTAGCGAGCTGGTATGGAGTCATTGTGCAGTCAGCATCCCGGCTTGCCGAGCGGCAAGCTATTGCAAAACCATGTCAGATGTAAGCAGATATTTCCCGAGATGTCAGGGGTAACAAATTGCCGGCCCAAGCGGTTTGCATGGGCCGGACAACACCAAATCAGCGGAAGACCACCTCATCAATTTCGACCCTGACCAAGGGCTGCCCGGTCAATCCGGCAGGACGGGGGATCTCGAGTGCCAGCGACGGACGGACTTGCCCCTTGCGCAGATAGGTCTCCGGCAAGCGATTCTCGGCGACCCAGAAACGGGCTTCCTGACGGCTCAGCTGCACTCCGTCAGCACTGAACAGAGTCACCATGCCGCGCACCCCGACCACATTGCGGCTGCCGGTATTGCTCACCATAAAGGTCAGCGCCAACGGATCAGACCCCTCGAGCTTGTCCAGCTTGACCACCACACCGTCGCGTGCCGCTTGTGACAGCAATTCGGGGTTGGCCTTGGCCTGCTCGGTCAGTACCGGTGCTGCAACCGCCACCACGGCCCCCGCTTTCCCATCAGCAGCCATACCCTGCACGGGTTCGGCCGGTTTGACCACCAGATACTCCCAGGTAAAGTCATCGTTGAGCTGAACCTGCCGACCATCGGGCAGCGTCACCTGAGAAAGAGGGGCAGCCTGCGCCAACACGGGGGAGAGGCACAGGGCAATCAGCAGACGGGAGAAGGGTTTCATAGGGCGAAGCTCGACAACAGGTGAAAGGGCGACAGTATAAACAGTCCCGCCACCCCTTGCCTATGACAGCACTCACGTTCTGGCTCCGGCGTCGCTTGCCCACGGGCTAGATGGCAAGATCGTGCCGCTCTTTGTGCGCCATATCCAGAGTCACCAGATCGAACTCGGTCCTCTTGAGGGCAGAGAGAATATCCGATTGCATATCAAAGGCCTGAGCACGCTGATGCTCGGGCAGACGCACCCGGGCCAGGGTGGTAGAGCAGTCGCACAGGGTATGGAAAAAGACCTGCGCCTCATCCAGCCCCATGTCGGCCAGCATCTGTTCGGCCTGATCCACCATTCGTAGATAACGTTGCTTCAACTGCCGTGGATTGGTGAAGCGATTGCTGAGGCAACCGTTGCTCCCTTTGCCCCAACGACCGAGCTGACGCTTGTTGAAGCCATAGCGAAAATCACGGCTCATCACCCCGTTATCGGCAAAAAACCAGATGGTGTTGGCAGGCAGTGAGCCGAACTGGGCAAGATAGTCATCACGCTCCTCCACCGCGGCCGGAACCAGCAACGGCAGATGAGCCCATTCCGGACGAGCCTGCACATACTCACCAATGCGGCGAACCGGATCGATCAACCCCTCCATATTCGGCAGGCGATCGCAAAAGATGATTTCGTCACTCTTGATGACCCAGTGATCGATGCCATAACGCTGGCAATAACGGCGGGCTCGGGCCACTTCGCTGCGGCTGCGGGTCGGATTATCGAGGGTGATGGCGCGGATCTTGATCCCGCTGGCACGACACAGATCGATGCTGTAACAGGATTCCAACCGCCCCGAAAAAGAGACTATCAGCTCGTCAAAATTTGCCAGTCGCTCAATCAGCTGCAGCTCCCTGGCTTGAAAAGAGTGATCATATCCCTGATTCAAGACAACAACATTGGCATCCATTAAACAGCTCCGGATGATAAACAGGTGGCTTATTGTGCGGGAAACAAGCTGAATAGGCCCTTACAGAGTCAGGTTAAAATTAAAACTTGATGATTATTTCCCGTGATTTATCCGTAAAATCAACATCTTGAGCGTCGTACACTCGCAATCTGGCCTGATGTACCCGATGGGCTCGCAAAAAGCCCTGCGCCTGATCCAGCGAGGTGAAGGTCAGGTGCTCCCCCACGCTGTCTGTCAGACAGAGGTACTCCCCTTCCGCATCGATACAGAGCTGATAACCACTGCCATCCTTGCAGGCGATGATCAGGGTTGCCTCGGGATAGTGACTGAGCCAATTGCGAAACCGGCCATGCTCCATAGTACTCCTGGAGGGGCATCACCCCTTGTCGGTGACAGGCAAACTGTCCAGCTCACCCAGTTGCTGACGGCAACTCGCCACGTCGGTAAAGACGATCCCCCTGATGCCGAGGGCCTCGGCGGCCGCAATATTGGCGGGACTGTCATCAATAAAGATGCACTCTGCCGGTTTCAGATCGAACGACACCAGCAGATAGCGATAGATATCCGGCTCCGGCTTCATCATCCGTACCCGCGCCGACACCACCTTGCCGCTGAAAAAGCGCCAGAAATCCTGATGCTGCTCCAGCCAGTCGATGCTGGCGTGCCCCATGTTGGAGAGGGCATAGAGCGAATGGCCCGCTCCGTGCAGCTCGGCTATCAGGGTTAGCATAGCGGGATCTGGCAGCAGGGAAGCGGGAACTGCCTGTAAAATGGCCAGATTCTCCGCCGCAGAGAGGCCGGTGCGCGCTTGCGCTTCCCGGGCCATGTTGTGGAGCGACATGGTGCCTCTGTCTACCTCCAGCCAATCCGGGTGGTTAAAGAGCTGCTCGGCCAACTGTTCGGCCCCTTGCGGACCACGCACCGAACGCACTATACCTACCGGATCCCAGCTCACCACCACCCGTCCCAGATCGAAAATAATCGCCATCGTCTTTACCTCCCCCACTGGGTTGCAATCATCAAAACAGAGTCAATAGAACATCGCTTATACGCCATTTTCTTAACCGGATACCCTGCCCCCATCCCAGCCTGCGGGCAAGTTTTACTTGCATCAGACCGGCAAATCCCTTAATGGTTATGACGTTACTTCAAGGACACACCTATGCACGCACCATTCTTCTTTGCTTTCTCGTTTATCCGGCCCGCTTGAGGGAAGGCCTGTCGTCGTGTGAACAGAAAGCAAAGACGAATCGAGCCTCCCCTAGCGGAGGCTTTTTTTTGCATTAATATCAATCGATTACTTGGATAGGGAACAATCATGGCAACGCTCGACGAGATCAGACAAGACATCACCCGGTTGGATCAGGAGCTGCTTGCCCTGCTGGCGAAACGCAAGACCCTCAGCATCGAGGTCGCCCGTGCCAAGCAAGCCAACCCGCGCCCCATTCGTGACCACCAGCGGGAGCAGGAGCTGCTGGTCGCCCTGATCCAGAAAGGGCGCGTGCTTGGGTTGGATGCCCAGTACATCACTCGCATCTATCACACCATCATCGAAGACTCGGTGCTCTCCCAGCAGGCCTATCTGCAGAGCCTGCTCAACCCGGAGCAGCAGGAGCCGATGACCAGCGTCGCCTATCTGGGGCCGCGCGGTTCCTATTCCAGCCTGGCCGCACGCAAATATCTGGCGCGCTACAAGGATCAGGTGATCGAGGTGAACTGCCAGAATTTCCGCGAGGTGCTGGATGCGGTGGAATCGGGCCGTGCCGCCTTCGGGGTGCTGCCCATCGAGAACACCAGCTCGGGCTCCATCAACGAGGTATACGACGTGATGCAGCACACCAGCCTCTCCATCGTCGGTGAGCTGACCTACCCCATCGAGCACTGCATCCTCACCGCCGTGCCGACCGAGCTGGGCCGCATCAAGACCTTCTATGCCCACCCGCAGGTATTCCAGCAGTGCTCCCATTACCTCAGCAAGCTGGAAGGGGCACGCCACGAGATCTGCGACTCCTCCTCCAGCGCCATGATGAAGGTCAAAGAGCTGGCGAGCCCAGAGGCGGCGGCCATCGGCAGCGCGGCTGGCGGCGAGCTGTATGGGCTGGACGTGCTGGCCGAGCAGCTGGCCAACCAGAAGGAGAACTACAGCCGTTTCATCGTGGTGGCGCGCAAGCCCATCGACGTGGCACCGCAGATCCCGGCCAAGACCACCCTCATCATGTCCACCTCCCAGAAACCGGGCTCCCTGGTGGAGGCGCTGCTGGTGCTGCGCAGCAACGAGATCAACATGACCAAGCTCGAGTCCCGCCCGGTGCAGGGCAACCCCTGGGAGGAGATGTTCTACCTGGATGTCTCCGCCAACCTGCAGACCCCGGCGATGCAGGCTGCACTGGTGGAGCTGACCAAGATCACCCGCTATATCAAGGTGCTTGGCTGCTACCCGAGCGAGGATGTGAAACCCACCGCAGTGCCGCCGGTGCTGATGGGAAGCTAACCAGCCCACAACGACAAAAGGCGAGCACCCTGCTCGCCTTTTTTTGATGCCTGTTTTCAGGTCAGGCAATAACTCAGAACTGACCAGCCATCAGCTGATTGATGTTGTAGAGGGCGCGGGTATCGAGCTCCATCTCGGTGGCATAGGTGTTGCCGCGTGGATAAGAGGCCACCACCCGGGCACCGCGCACCACGCCTGCTACCGACACATCGAGCGAGTTGGAGGTCTGGGTCAAGTCACGATAGCTGCTCTGGCCGCGGACCTGCTGACCATTGAGCTGCTCGGCCAGCTCGCGATAAGCATCCATCTTTGAAGCGCGAATGGCTTGCAGCATCTTCTCCGGCTGGGAGGGGCCGGGCTGGATGTCGATCACCGCATAACCCACCGCCTTGAGCACCGGAAAATCATCGGGCTTGCCACCCTGGGTGTAATCCACCACCCGGTTACCGCTGCAACCGGTGAGCAAGAGTGCCAACAGGCAACCAAACAGGATCTTCATGACTCGCTCCTCACGGGGTCAGGTTGACCAGATGACCGCCCGGCCGGGCCTGACTGTCACGCATCAGATAACCGCGATTGATCGATGCCCGACCAAACGAATTGTTGGCACCGAACAGATATTTTTGCGGGATCAGGCTCTGGGCCGTGGTCTCCACCATCTTGGTGCGCATGTCGATAACGCGGGCATTGACCAGAATTCCCTTGCTGTTGCGGCTGAAGGTGCCGACCAGAATGCGGGAGATCGGCAAACGGGAAGAGAGCTCCTTATAGTTGCGGCTCAGCACGAAGTCCCCCTGCGGCGTCACCTTGATGCTACCGGTCAGCTTGAAGTCCACCACCACCTCGCCGCGACGATTGAGCTCGTAGATAAAGCTCTCCTCAATCTGCTGCCCCATCCAGTTGGTATCCTGCAGGGTATCGAGATCGACGAAAGAGGCCACCGCGATGGGTTCGGTCAGGGTGGTCAGCGATTTGCGCTCCATCAGCTGATCGGTCATGCGCGCCACCAGCCAGTTGAGTTCCATCCCCTGCGCCGCCTGGCGGGGGTCACCCTGATCCCGATTGATAGGGTCGGAGCCACACCCGGTCAATGCCAGGGCGAGCGCCAACGCCGTGATGAGTTTGTTCATGGATACCTTTCCTGTATCTGCACCTGACTTATTATCGGACGCGCCGGACAAAGCTTGAGCCGGGAATGAGGCATGATTCTTGCTTTTTAATGGACATCGTCAGCGCCAACGTGCGCTGCCACTTGGAACATGTTGTGATCCATGTCGGCCAGCAAGCGCCATTTCCTCAAAATGGCTCGGCTGCCCGCCAACTCAAGGTATCTGCTATGAAATTACCGCTGCTGTTGACCCTGCTGCTGGCCAGCCTGAGCGCCCGAGCCGAGCTTATAGAAGCGCAGGGCAGCGCCGCCATTCTGGGGGGCGATGAGGTCTATGCCCGCGAGCAGGCGACCCGCGACGCCCTGCGTCAGGCGCTGCTGGCCAGCGGCGCGGCCGTTTCCAGCGTCCAGCGTCTGGAAAATGGCAGCCTTCGCTCCGAGCAGATCCAGATCCGCTCCGGCGGCGACATTCGCCAGTACCGGCTCAAGCGGGAAGAGGTGCGCAACGGCCGCATGTATATCACACTAGTGGCCGACATTCAGGCCGAGCGCCAGATCTGCCAGACCCAGCACTTCGCCAAGGATTTGACACTGGTGAGGCTGCGGATGCGCTATCCGGACCAAGCCAGCTACGGCGCCATGGACGACATGCCGGAAAACCTCTCGCGACGACTGTTCGAGACTCTCGCCAACGCGCCGCAAGGGGTCGCGGTGCGCCAGTGGCTGGATGAAAACCTGCGCATCGATCCGCTCCATCTGCAACAGGGGGATCGCAGCGCCCTCGAGGAGATCAAGGCGCTCAGCCTGCGTACCGACAGCCAGTATCTGGTGCTCGGCAGCATCGACGATCTCTCCATCGAGCCGCAAGGCAACCAGCTGACCAGCTGGTATGAGGATCCCGTGCGCAACTTTCGCATGCAGCTCTACCTGTTTGATGGCATCAACGGCACTCTGGTCAACCGCAAGGTCTACGAAGGGCGCGCCACCTGGACCTTTGGCAAGCGGGAGCAAGTGGGCAGCAGCAGCGGCCAGTTCTGGCAGTCAAGTTATGGCCAGGAGGTCAACTACCAGTTGCAACAGGCAGCTCAGGATCTGGTAGCCCAGCTCACCTGCGCCCCGGTCACCGCCCGGGTGGTCGGCCAGAACGAACGCGGCCCCTACATCAATCTGGGACGACGCAACGGCGTCAAGCTCGGCGACCAGTTCAGGATCCAGCACAATGCCGACTTCATCGACCCCTACGGCAAGTCCCGCATGATGCGTAACCCGGCCGACGGCCTGTTTGAGGTAGTACAGGTATTCGACGATGGCGCCATCATCAGCAGCCAGAACAAATATTCGCCGTTTAACATCCAGAATGGGGATTTGGCTGTATTGGAATAGGTGCCAGAGAGTTACCGGCGCTTACGGCATCTCCCGAGTTTCCCGTTGTTATGGTTCACCAGTGGATTGGTATCGGTCAGTTTCCCAACACCTGACGCAACCTCTCCTGCGCAACGCCCACCAGCAGGTCGGGCTGGAACTTGGAGATAAAGCGATCACAACCCACCTTCTTGACCATGGCTTCGTTGAAGTTGCCGCTCAGGGAGGTATTGAGGGTAATAAAGAGATCGGACATGCGCGGATCACTGCGCACCTCGTGGGTCAGCCGGTAGCCGTCCATCTCAGGCATCTCGGCATCGGTGATCATCAGCAGGATCTCGTTGGTCACCTTCTTGCCAGCATCGCACCACCCCTTGAGCAGGGTCAGCGCCTGCAAGCCATCCTGACACTCGATAACCTCGAGTCCCAGCTGGCCAAGAGTCTCACGCACCTGGGTGCGGGCGGTGCTGGAATCATCGACGATCAGCACCTTGCGGCCGTGCATCTCGGGCAGGATCTCCCGATCCAGCACCTCTTCGGAGATGCGGATGTCATAGGTGATGATCTCCGCCAACACCTTCTCCACATCAATGATCTCGACAATCTGATCGACGCCATCTTCCGGAATGCGGGTGATGGCGGTGAGGTAATTGGCGCGCCCGGCGGAGCGCGGCGGTGGCAAGATATCCTTCCAGGTCATGTTGACGATATTGGCCACCTGCCCCACCAGAAAGCCCTGAATGGTGCGGTTGTATTCGGTGATGATGAGGTTTGATTCACTGTCGATGGGCATGGGGCGCATACCAATGGCACTGCGCAGGTTGATCACCGGGATCGAGGTGCCGCGGATATTGGCCACCCCGCTGATATTGTGATGGGAGCCCGGCATCTTGCTGAGATGGGGCAACTTCACCACTTCCCTCACCTTGAAGACGTTGATGGCGAACATCTGGCGGGTGCCGAGACGAAACATCAACAACTCAAGGCGGTTTTCCCCCACCAGTTGAGTTCGTTGATCAACGGAATCCAATATACTCGCCATACGCTGATATCCATCTGATTATTAATCGACTCTAGTATAGAGGCTGCCTGCCAGGAAGGGCAGGCGCATTTTCAACCAGAGTGACCAACCAGATAAAAAAAGTGAGGCCGAAGCCTCACTTATATCATTGATTTTAAAGTCAATAACTACAGACAGACTTCCAACTGCCGTCGCTTGCCTTGGGCTCGCTGCTGGTCCACCAGTTGGCCTGCCACACCGTCTTGTTATGGGTGATGCGATCACCACCATTGGCATGATCCCCCTGCGGCCAGTTCGGGTAAGCCTTGTAGGAGGCCGGGTTGACGTTCTGGCTGCTGCAGGTGGCGCCGCCCGGGTTCTCACCGCCACCATTGCTGCCCAGCACGGCCTCCGGCAGGGTCGGGAACTCAGCCTTGAGGCCCGCGGTCTGGGTGCCGCTGATGATGCGGATTCCGCTCGGTACACCGGCGGCCGGCAGATAGTAGGTCATCGCCACTTCCACGTCGCTGCCCGGCGCCCAGGCCTTCCAGGTCGGCAGCGTAAAGGCCGCCTTGTGGAAGTCCTTCTCGTTGGCGATACCGTCGGAGTTCTGGTTGCCACCGCTCTCCACCACTTTCAGCCCCATCCCGCTCTGGTCGGTGATGGTGTCGGAGGTGGAGGTGGGCACCAGGAACTCGATGCGAGTACCACCCGGAATGGTCTGGGTCGAGTTGTTGGTGAGCTTCAGGGTCGGGTTGACCGGGTAGTTGGAATCCCCCTCCTTGAAGCCGGAGAGGCTCACCACGATGTCGAGCTGGGCAGTTGGCGCCGCCAGATCGTTTTGCCTGGTGTCGTACTTGGTCGCCTTGGCGAACTTGTCGTAGGCGAGCGTGGTCAGGGTATCCCCCATTCCGTACTCGTTCTTGGCCGGATCGAAGGCGTAGTCACCCGCCATCTCCCAGAACATGACCCCGCCCAAGCCCCGCTTGATGATGTAGTCGAGCTTGTGGCCCATGGAGTCTTCATCTTCGGTTGAGAGGAACACCTTCTTCTCTTCATTCCACAACCAGGGCGCCTGCGCCTTGTCATCGTAGTAACGCACGTACTTGCCCTGCATCACGTGAGCCGGGTTGTTGGGATCCAGACCCCAGGCCTGACCGTAGCTCGGCATGGTGGTGATACCCAGGCTGGCGGCATTCTCCAGGTTCTTGGCGTGCCACATGGGTACGGCACCACCGCCGATCTCCTTGCCGTTCTTGTCGAGATCATGCCAGATGTTGTCGATACCGACCGCCCCGTTGCCGCACGGAATGGTGCTGCCACCGGTACCCGGCTGACAATCGCTCTGGCTCGGCAGGGCTGCCTTGCCGGCCAGGCCGTGAGTGCCACCGCTGACCCCTTGCCAGCCACGGGTGTAGTAAGGCACGCCCACGTTGATCTTGCCAGCCGCTAGGGCACCACGGAAGTAGTGGGCAGACCAGGCCGCGTTGAGGTAGCCGATACCGCCAAACTGGCTCTGGGTATAGACGCCCCAGTGGGCAAGTTCGGCATCTGCCTTGTTGTCGAACAGGGCGGCGTTGTGACCGACGAAATGGTTCCAGGCGCCGTGGAAGTCGTAGGTCATCAGGTTGACGTAGTCGAGGTACTGGGTGACCTGGAAGTTCTCCATGCCGCGCAGCAGGTAGGCCGAGGCCGGCGAGGCGATGGTCAGCATATACTTGCGACCATCCTCGCTGCCGGCGCTGTCGAGCTTGCTGCGCAGAGTCTGCATCAGCACCTTGTAGTTGGCAAACAGCTTGCCACGGCACTGGTTGGAGAGCGGGAAGTCGTTGGGGTTGCCCGCATCCTTCATCGAGGTGGGGTATTCGTAGTCGATATCGACCCCATCAAAGCCGTACTGGCGGATAAAACTCACCGCCGAATCAGCCAGGGTGTTGATACCGGCAGTATTGACCGAGCAGTCACCCTTGGTGGTGGCGGTATAGAAGCCGCGGGTATCGGCCCAGCCCCCCACCGAGATCAGGGTCTTCACGTCCGGATACTGCTTCTTGTACTTCGACAGCAGGTTGAAGTGGCCCTTGTAGGCAAACTCCGGATCCATCTCGGCACCCGGCACGCCATCCCAGGTCATCTTGGTCGCCGAGTCATCCACCTTGATGGTGTGGCTCTGCTCGTCCACCGCCGCGAAGGCGTAGTTGATGTGGGTGATCTTGCTCCACGGAATGTCGCTCACCAGATAGGCGGGCAGACCGTTCTTGCCAGTGCGCCAGGAGGTGAAGTAGCCGATGACCCGGCGGGCATGGTCATCCCCCATGCACTCGTAACCATCCGGGCGATAGATCTGGCGAATGTCACAAGAGAGGTTGCCACCGGTGGGCGGCAGCGCTGCCTCCTCGACAGTGACGGTCACCGCTGCTGACTCGCCGCTCAGATTGGTCTTGTCAGTGGCCACCAGCTTGAGGGCGGCACTCCCTTTGGCATCCGGTGTCCAGTTCACCTGCCAGGGGGCACTGGTATCTTCGCCCACCTTCTTGCCGTCGACATAGAGCTCGACTTTGGCCACATCGTTGTTGGCATCGGTGACGTTGCCGCTCACCGCCACACTGCGACCCAGCGTCACCTTGGCTCCATTGGCCGGGCTGCTGATGCTCGCCTTGGGCGCCTCTGGCGCCACCACGGCGGCGACGTTGAAGCTCGAATCCGCCTCGCTCAGCACTTTGCCATCTTTATCCAGCGCGCGAGCTTTGAGGGTATGGCCTCCCACTCCGGCGGCGCTCCAGCTGGCACTCCATGGCGAGGCGCTCGCCGTGGCGACCAGCTTGCCGTCGACAAGATATTCCACCCGGGCCAAGGCCGTTACCGGGCCGCTCAGGGTCACTGCCAGCGCCACGCTGGCTCCTTCGTTGAAGCTGGCACCGGCAGCCGGTGAGCTGACTGCCACACCGAGCGCAGGAGGGGGCACCTCGCCACCATAGGGCTTCCAGGCATCTGCCCAGACCACACCTACCCCCGGCTCATAGTGATAGGGGGATGCCCCGCACCAGCCTGAATAGGGAAATTCTTTGCACTCGTAGAGGGCACCGACGTTGCTGACGATATCGCCAGCCTTGTAGGCAGTACCTGATTTATAGGCGGGATAAGCGGCCTGAGCCCAGGCGGGCGCAGCCGCAAGGGCGACCAGCATGGCAAGCCTGCTGGGTCTGAAGAGCTGTTGCATATTGTTATCTTCCTTGTTTTGTCTTGGCATTGGTCACCAAGGCAAAGAACAATCGCAACCTGCATGATGGGCGCAGACAACTGGCAATGGACCTGCCACAAAAACCACCCCTCACCCAGGGAAACCCCGCTATCTGGATCCACGATCGAGACCGGAAGCATTGCGCCCCGACATCACTGCCGGTTTGCCCTTTACCTGGGTTCCGTGAGGAACGAACCCAGTATAGGAAGGCGACAAGATCCCCTCAATCTTTATTCTCAAAGAGAATTATCCCCTGCCACAAAAGCGTCATGATCACAGGGTTAGAATTGATTGAATTATCAAAAAAATCATACTGTTACTGGGATCATAAAAACGCTTTTCCTCATCTTCCCAGATTCGTTTAATGTGCGTTGGCTCACTGGTATGACATGCCAGAAATGTGACAATGCGCGCCCTTGGTCAACGAGCCAAGGCTATGGAATCACTGGCAAAAATAAAAAAGGAACACCTATGAAAGGTACTCGTACCCTGCTGTCGCTGGCCGTGGGGCTGGCACTTGCATCCTCAGGTGCCCATGCGGCATTTGTCTGCCCGTCCGATCCGGCTCAACTCACCCCCATCCCGACCATTCAGGGCACAGGCTCCGCCAGCGCGCTGGCCACCCAGACCGTGACCGACAAGAACGGCAATGTGACCGGTAAAATCAGCACGGGCACCTTCAACGTTCGCGGTATCGTGACAACGCTGGGCCAAAGTCTGACCAAGGGTTTCTATCTGACCGACCCGGTGGGTGATGGCAATCCGGCCACCTCTGATGGCATCTTTGTCTATCTGAACGACAAGGAGTTTGCGACCAACTATGCCGACATCAAACCGGGGGCAGAACTCTGCCTTGAAGCCAAGGTCGAGGAGTATTACGGCGGCACCCAGCTCAAACCCACCTTCGAATCCAGCAAAGCCCGCCTGCAGGTCACAGCGCAAGGACTGGCGGTGCCGACCAGCGTACTGCAGGTCAATGAAGGGGAGACGCTGGCTCAAGCGCTCAATCGCCACGAAGGGATGCGGGTACGTCTCGACAGCAGCAGTGACCTGCACCTGACCCGCAACTATGGCTTCGACTACAAGGTCTATCGCAACAACGTAGAGTTGGCCCACAAAACCCCGCTGATCAAACCGACCCAACTTCATGTTGCCAACAGTGCGGACGCTGTCGCACTGGCCACCCAAAATGGCAGCAACCGTCTGGTGGTTGAGTCTGATTACAAAGCACCGGATGGCGTACTGCCCTGGTTCCCGAGCTGGGATGCCGATCAGGGATATCTGCGCATCGGTGATCAACTGACCGGGCTGGAGGGGGTGATCGTATACAACAAGGATGCCTTCCGTCTGGTAGTACCGAGCGATATCACCCTGACTGCCGGTGCTCTGCTGCGTAGCCCTGAAGAGGATCGTCAAGACGCGCCAGCTCGCCTCGCTGGCAGCGATCTGCGGATCGGCAGCTTCAACGTACTCAACTACTTCACCAGTCACTCCAGCATTGGCGGCGCACTCAATATCCTGTGCAAGGATCAGGCGGATGCCGACAACGCCAAAGGTTGCAACCGGGGTGCCAAGAGCCAGCCCGAGTTCGAGAAGCAGCGCACCAAGATCGTCAATGCCATTACCGCAATGGATGTCGATCTGCTCGGCCTGATGGAGATGGAGAACAACGGCTTCGAGGATAACTCGGCCCTCAACAATCTGGTGACCCGCCTCAACGAACAGCAGAAGGATGCGAGCAAACACTACGCCTATGTGCGTCTGCCGGTCACTACCCTTACCGATGGCAAGTTCTTCGGCGGAGACGCCATCATGGTGGCGATGATCTACCGTCCTGCCCTGCTCACCCCCAGCGGAGATGCCAGCGTCATCAAGCTGCCGGAGCAGCGCTACACCACAGGTGGTGTGGCCAAGACAGCCGGTCAGCGCGATTCTCTGGTTCAGACCTTCACCCTCGCCAAGAGCAAGGAGCCGCTGACGCTGGTGGTCAACCACCTCAAATCCAAGGGGTCAGGCTGCTACGAAAATGGCGATGGCAAGACAGAACCGGCCGACCTGCAGGGCAAGTGCACCGAGTTCCGGGTCTCTGCCGCCAAGGTGCTGGGTGAGGCGGTCAGCAAACTGCCGGGCCAGGTGCTGCTGGTGGGCGACTTCAACTCCTACGCCAAGGAAGATCCGATCCGGGTGCTGACCGACTACAACCCGGCCACCAGCGAGCGGAAGATCGTATCGGCCTCCCACACCTTTATCGGTGAGCAGCCCTATGAACAGCTCGGTCGCGAAGTGACTCGCAGCTACGGCCTGATCGATCTCAACGTCAAATTCAACAAGGAGAAAGCCATCTCCTACAGCTACGACGGGGAGCTGGGCACCCTGGACTACGCCCTCGCCAACCCGGCGCTGGCCAGCAAGGTGGCAGGTGTCGCCGACTGGCACATCAACTCCTTCGAGAGCTCCCTGTTCGAATACGGCAGCCAGTACACCGGCACATTGCTCAAGTCTGACAACCCCTTCAGTGCCTCCGACCATGATCCCATCATCGTCGACCTGAGACTGGAGAGCGATGCCACCAAACCGGACACCTCCTCAGGCGGTGGTGCGCTGGGACTCGGCCTGCTAGCCCTGTTGCCACTGGCCTGGCGACGTCGCCGTTAACCACAGGCGCATTTGAATAGTGCAAGCAAAGCCCGCGACTCTCGCGGGCTTTTTCATTCAGGTCATTGGATTTACAAATGAAAGGCGCGGACGTATGGAGAAAATAAATGATGGAGAAAACAAAAAGGCCACCGCGATGCGGTGGCCTTTTTGCTTCTTGTAACAAGAATTTGGTGGAGCTACGCGGGATCGAACCGCGGACCTCTTGCATGCCATGCAAGCGCTCTCCCAGCTGAGCTATA
>NZ_JAAKSD010000016.1:0-129348 GCF_049173735.1 Aeromonas sp. 602396
ATTGAAAATCAAAAATTGTTTTTGATGTTCGATGCTGTGAGTGCCCACACAGATTGCTTGATTCAAATTGTTAAAGAACGTCACGCTTGTCGCGTTGAGGAGGCGCATATTACGCTTCTCACCTCGAAAGTCAAGCAGTTGTTTTCGCTTTTCTTTCGGCGCCCACTTCGCTAGGAAGCTGGCTCATCAGTCCGGCGTGTTCCGCCGTGCTGGTAGGGGCGCATTATAGGGAGCCGCGCCGGGATGACAAGGGCTTTTTGCAAAAATGCGTTCTTTTGCTGAAAAAGCGAACTGAACACCCCAAAACAGCCCATTGGCACCTCTTTTACGCTGCTTTTTTGCTCAACTCTTCGCTTTGTGCCCGGATATAGTTGACCCAGCTGGTTGCCTTCTGCTGCCAGTTATCCTGCTGCTGCAGCTCTCGGGCCAGTTTCAGCGCCTGGGCATACTGCTCCTTATTAAGGTGTGCCTGCACCAGCAATGCTTTGGCACGATTGCCTTGCTCGCCTTTTACCGACTTGATGGCGGCGAGCTGGGTCATGGCGGCATCTGTCTTGCCCTGTTGCAGCAGCAGTTCGGCGGCGCGCATGGCAGCTTTGGGCTGACCATGTAGGCTGGCCAGCTGCTGCCAGCTATCAACTGCTTGTGACCACTCCCGGGCACCTTCCCACAATTGGGCCAGCAGTTGGCGGTTTTCAGCACTTTGCTTCATCTGTCCCTTGGCCATGGCCGCCTCCAGCAGACGGGCACCACGATAAGGCAGCCCTTGCCAGGCATAGAGGCGGATCAGCTGGTTGCGGGCTGACGCGTCATCCATCAGTTTTCTGTCGATGGCAGTCTGCAGCAGCGCCAACGCCTGATCCCCACGTTTGGCGGAGAGGTTGAGCGATACCGCCTGTTGCCACCACTTACTCTCTGTCGGCTCATGACGGATCAGCTCGGCCGCCTGATCGGCCGCCACGCCATAACGTTGCTGGGCGGTGAGGGCGGAGAGACGAATGATGGCGGCCTGTTTCTGCCAACCCTTCTTCAACAACTGTTCGCTCTGGCTGGCGGCGTCACCGTACTGTTTGTTGTGGTAATAGAGGCCAGCCAGACGCAGGCGCAGTGCATCGTCATGCTTGAGCGCCAGTGCCGCCTTGTAGCTGGCGATGGCACCAGACCAGTTGGATTGCTGGGCCTGAATATCGCCGCGCAGTCGCAGCAGCTGAAGCTGTTGTTGCTCGGGCCACTCTTTATAGGAAAGGGCCTGTTCGACGTAGCGGCTCGCTTGGGCGGTCTGTTGCAGATTGGCCGCCAGCGAGGCTTGCAACTGCGCCAGCCAGGCACGCTCGGCATCGCTATTTGGCTTGAGGCCGGATGCCTTGCTCTGGGCCTGTTGCCACTGACCAGACTGATAGAGCCTCATCACGGGTTCAAGCTGACGGGAGAAGTGAGGGCTGACCTCCATCGCCAGACAGGCTTGGCCAACCAGGGCCAGCAGACAGATCCAGATCCGCAACATAGTTATGACTCCAGTTTGAATTTGAGCGTGATGACTTGCACCAGCTTGTCGGTGGCGCCCGGTCTCGGCTGATAGCGCCACTTGTTGATCGCCTGAATGGCCGCCCGCTCGAACTGACGCTTGGGCTTGGCCTCGACCACTTCCACATCCTGCACGCCACCTTCGGCATTCACGCTAAAGCGCAGGGTGACGAATCCTTCGATCCCTGACTGCTGGGCACGATAGGGGTAGACCGGCTCGATCCGTTGCAGCGGCATCAGCATGTCACCTGCGCCGATACCCGCTCCCTGCTGCTGGCCGTGGTAGTTGCCACTCAATACCGGTGCGGTACTGGTCGCCACTCCGGGGGCATAGACCTGCACCGCGCTGAGGCTTGAAACCAGATCCAGACTCGGCTCAACGGCCGCCAAGGGGGCCGCGGCAGGCATCGGCAGCGGTGTCGAGGCCAATGCCGCGGGAGGCTCTGGCAGAGGCTCGGGCTCCTGCGGCACTGGACGCTCGCGTACCTGCACCTCGGTCACCTCGTTCTGCATATTGATGACGATGGGCTTCTGTTCGCTCGCCACCTTCTCGCCCCGGAGCGGTTCAACCAGCGTGGCCATAAACAGCAGGATGCCCAGACTGAGGGCAATCCCCAGCCCCAGGCTCATCAGCTTGTATTTCATTTCGGCGCCACCGCCACGGCGATATTGGCGATACCCGCCGCCTTGGCCTCATCCATCACCCGCACCACCTTGCCATGGGGTACCCGCTCGTCGGCCTGGATCACCAGGCTGGCATCGGGCTGCTCCGCCAGCAGACGGGCGATGGTGGCCTGTACCCGCTCCACATCGATCTGCTTGCGGTCGAGGAAGATCTGACCCTGAGCCCCGATCGCCAGCATGATGCTGGAGGATTTCTGCGCCTTGGCCTGACTGGCCTGGGGTCTGTGCACCTCGAGCCCGGCTTCGCGCACGAAGGAGGTGGTGACAATAAAGAAGATCAGCATGATGAACACGATATCCAGCATGGGAGTCATGTCGATCTGCACTTCGTCACGCTGGCGTTTGGATTGCCGTCTCATTGCATTACCTTCTCTTCTCGCAGGCCGTCCCGGGTCTTGGCCAGCGCACGCTTGGCCTGACTCTCGAGCCGACTGAGTAACAACACGCCGGAGAGCGCCACCACCATGCCCGCCATGGTGGGGATAGTGGCGCGGGAGATCCCGCCCGCCATGCTCTCCGGGTTAAAGCGGTTGGCCGCAGCCAACGCATCGAATACGCCGATCATGCCGGTCACTGTGCCCAGCAACCCCAGCATGGGACAGAGCACCACCAGGGTGCGGATGAAGATCAGATGACGGTTCAGTTCCAGCTCTGCCTGCGCCAGCCAGCGGCTGCGGATCGCCCGGGCGTGCCAACTGTGGCGCTCGCTGCGGGCCTGCCAGCGGCCGAGCAGCTGTTGCTGCAAGGGGCCAAAACCCAGATTGAGGTAGAGCAGCCGCTCGATCATCAAAATCCACATCAGCACTAGCAGGGCCAGAATGACCCAGAGCACAGGGCCGCCACGGCCCATGAAACTCTGCAGCTGTTGCCAGATGTCGAGCATCATGCTGCTCGCTCCATCCCGCCATTATTGCTCTCGGCGCGCTCAGCCAGAATGCCGGCTACTTGCTGCTCCAGCACATTGGAGAGCTCGGTGAAGCGCGATTGCAGCAGGCTGTGGGCCAGGATCAGCGGAATGGCCGCAACCAGACCCTGTACCGTGGTGACCAGCGCCATGGAGATGCCGCCCGCCATGATCTTGGGATCGCCGGTACCAAACTGGGTGATGGCCTGGAAGGTGCCGATCATCCCGGTTACGGTACCGAGCAGACCCAGCATGGGGGCGATGGCCGCGATTACCTTGACCATGCCGATACCGCGCTCCATACGAGGAGTCTCCTGCAGGATCGCCTCATCAAGACGCAGCTCGAGGGTCTCCATGCTCAGCTCGGGGTGTTTGTCTGCTACCGTCAGCACCCGGCCGAGGGCGTTGTCGGCGTGATACTCGCCGCTCTTGAGCTGGCGGCGCACCAGAGTAAGTTCGCGGGAGAGACTCCACAGCCGTACCGCAGCAATTCCCAAACCGATAGCGGCCAGCAGCACGATAATGGCGCCGACCTGACCACCTTGCTGTACCTGCTGCCAGAAGGTGGGTGCCTGTGCCAGCATCGCCAGCAGAGTGCCATGAGAAGGATCCAGCGGCAGCGCTTCCCCTTCCTGACCCTGATAAGCCGCAACGGCAGAGAGCACACTACCGGGCAGACCCAGTACCGGGCTCAAGCCTTCGGCGGTCGGTTGCAGGAAGCCTTCGCTCCCCAGCAGGGCAAAACTGCCAACCCGGGTCAGCGACTGCTCGCTGGCAGCCCCCTGGGCATCGAGCACCTTGCCGTTGAACTGGGCAATCCGGCCAGATTCGCGGATCTCCTGCAGCAGCGTGGCGGGCAGCAGGGCGAGAGCGGCACGATCCGGCACCTGTTTATCCTGTGCCATGGCTTTCAGCGGGGCGAGACGCTCCGGGTACTGGCCCTCGACGGCGGATTCGCTCAGCAGCTTGACCGCATCGCTGGCGCCCTGACGGGTGACCGCGAAGATCTCGTTCATGTCGCCGGAGGCTTGCTCCCACTGGGCGTTAAGCTCGACCAGCTGCTTCTCGTTGCTGGCGAACTTGCCAGCCAGCTCCTTGCTCAGGCGCTGGGCCTCGGCCAGTCTGGCACGGGCAGTGCCGAGCTCCTTGGCAACGGTCGCCAGATCTTGCTGAGCCTGCTGTTCACGAGCCTGTTCCTGCTGCTGCCACTCATCGGCGACAGCGGCGTTGGTACCGCAGAAGAGGGCAATAAGGAGGGGGAACCACTTCATGGTGACTCTCATGATTGGGCCTCCTGACTGCGGCTGACAGAGAGGGGGACATTGAGCAACTGGGGAACTTTCTTGTCGGCGGCCACATCCATTGCCTCGGCGATAGGGGAGAGCCACTGGCTATCGAGGGCTTGCCACTGCTTCGCCTCGGCAGACCAGCGCCATGCCTGACTGCGATCGGCCGTCATTGCCAGCAGGGAGACCCGACCCAGCGCCAGCACATCGACCCGACGAGGAGCACCATCCAGCTCCAGCTCGGCGGAATAGCTGTCCATCCGGCTGCCGTACTCGGCTTCGATCTGATAGGCCTGCAGCAGCTGACGGAATTTCTCTGCCTCGCTAACGTCTGCGCGGGCCAGGGTCGCTTTCAACTGTTCAACCCGCGCCAAACGATCTTCCTTGCGCAGCGGGATGTCGTTTTGCACCAGCAGTTCCAGATCTGCCTGCATCTGCAACATCAGCGGGATCAAGCCCTGACGGGTCTCTTGCACCGCTTCCAGCTGCTGACTCAATTTACCCAGCTCATTTTGCTGATCGGCCACCAGAGATTGCATGTAGCGGTTGTAGGCTTCGAGGTCGCGCAGTTGCAGCTGGGCATTTTGCAGCTCCAGTCGTGCGGCAACGGCGGCATCGGCGGCTTTTTCCACCCGCTGCTGGGAGGCTTTCCCGGCAGCTATGCTGTTCTTGAGGGCGGGAGCAACCAGCTCATCCCCGATGGCAGCAAAGTGGACTGACAGTGGCAGCAGGGCCACACCCCATAATTTGTTCATTGAAATACATCTTACTAATGATAACTATTATCATTATCTCAAATGCGGGGCGGACTGGCAACGAGAGGATTTTCTTGGCCTTTATGCACAAAAACAGGATAATTTTTAGACACGCACGGAATAAGTGGCGCCAATAGCCACCGCACAAATATAAATAACGAGAAAAAATCTTTTCGATCAGTGTGATAGAGATCGAAAAAGGAGAAAGTCATGCTCAACGATGCGATCTGGGAACATATCGACAAGTTCACCAAGGCAACAAAAACCAGCGATATCCAGCAACAACTGGAACGCTTCAGTCATCAAATGGGCTTTGATTACTTCCGGCTGTTGATTATTTTCCCCATCAGCATGCAGAAATCCCACGTGGCACTGTTCAACAACTGTCCGACCAGCTGGTTTGACGCCTACAGCGAAAACCAGTATCTGACCCAGGATCCGGTGGTCTATCTGGGGCTGAAACAGACCCAGCCTATCTTCTGGAACAAACTCGACTGCGACTCGCCCTGGCTACCCAGCGCCAGCCGCGACGTGATGAACCTGGCTGCCGATTTCGGGGTGCGCAACGGCGTATCCTTCCCGCTCCACACCCCGCAGGGGGAGCACGGTATCCTCTCATTCATCACCAAGGAGAAGTCCAACTCTGATCTGATGTTTGAAAACGTTCCCTTGCTGTCATTCTGCGCCAGCTACATCTTCAACTCCGCGCTGCAACTGATCAAAAGCCGGCCTGACCTGATGAAGTACCTGACCGAACTGTCGGATCGGGAGAAGGAGTGCCTGTTCTGGGCAAGCGAGGGCAAGACCTCCTGGGAGATCGCCACCATCCTCGGCATCAGTGAGCGGACGGTCAACTTTCACCTGACCCAGGTGACCAACAAGACCGACTCGAAGAACCGCAGTCAAGCCATCGCCAAAGGGATCACCAGCGGCATCATTGTGCCCTCCCTCGACGAGGTCACCATCACCAACCTGCGGCTGTCGTAACCCCTCAGCCGAAACAAAAAGAGCCGCAATTGCGGCTCTTTATCATTTAAGAAAGTGACTTACTCGACGGTCACCGATTTTGCCAGGTTGCGCGGCTGGTCGACGTCGGTGCCCTTGATCAGGGCAACGTGATAGGAGAGCAGCTGCAGCGGCACGGTATAGACAATGGGGGCGATCACCTCTTCCACATGGTTGAGGTTCATGACCCGCATGGTCTCGTCGCTCTTGAAGCCGGTATCGGCATCGGCGAACACGTAGAGGATACCGCCACGGGCGCGCACCTCTTCCACGTTGGACTTGAGCTTCTCCAGCAGATCGTTGTTCGGCGCCACCACAATAATGGGCATTTCGGCATCGATCAGCGCCAGCGGGCCGTGCTTCAGTTCGCCAGCGGCGTAAGCTTCGGCGTGGATGTAGGAGATCTCTTTGAGCTTGAGCGCCCCCTCCATGGCGATGGGGTACTGGCTGCCACGGCCGAGGAACAGGCTGTGCTGCTTGTCGGCAAACTCTTCGGCCAGGGTTTCGATATCCTTGGCCAGTGCCAGGCTCTCTTTAATACGCAGCGGCAGGGCTTGCAGCGCCTTGACCAGTTCGGCTTCGGCGGCGGCGCTCAGGTGGCCACGGCAGTGACCGACCGAGGCCACCAGCATCAACAGGCCAGCCAGCTGGGTGGTGAACGCCTTGGTGGAGGCCACTCCAATTTCTGCCCCCGCGCGAGTCATAAAGGCCAGATCCGATTCACGCACCAGCGAGGAGCCCGGCACGTTGCAGATAGCCAGCGAGCTCATGTAGCCGGATTCCTTGGCCAGACGCAGCGCCGCCAGGGTATCGGCAGTCTCGCCACTCTGGGAGAGGGTCACCAGCAGGCTGTTGGGGCGCACTACCGATTTGCGATAGCGGAACTCGGAGGCGATCTCCACATCGCAGGAGACGCCAGCGATCTCTTCGAACCAGTAGCGAGCCACCATGCCGGAGTGATAGGAGGTGCCGCAGGCGACGATCTGCACGTGCTCGACCTTGTCAAAGATGGCGCGAGCGCCGTTGCCGAACGATTCGACCACCACGTGATCGCTGCCCAGACGCCCTTCCAGGGTGTTGGTGATCGCTTTGGGTTGCTCGTGGATCTCTTTGAGCATGTAATGACGGTATTCGCCCTTGTCACCGGCATCGTGGGAGAGTTCGGACTCCTGCTCTTCACGCACCACGGCGTTACCGTTGGTATCGAAGATATGCACATCGCGACGGGTCACTTCGGCCACATCACCCTCTTCCAGGAAGATGAAGCGACGGGTCACCGGCAGCAGCGCCATCTGGTCGGAGGCGATAAAGTTCTCGCCGATACCGCGGCCGATCACCAGCGGTGAACCGGAACGGGCCACCACCACGCGGCTGTCGTCGCGGCTGTCCATCACCACGGTACCGTAGGCACCGCGCAGCTGCTTCACCGCAGTCTGCATGGCGGCCAGCAGGCTGCCGGCGCTCTTCAGCTCGTGATGGACCAGATGGGCAATCACCTCGGTATCGGTGTCGGAGCTGAACACATAACCCAGCGCCTTCAATTCTTCCCGCAGCTCTTCGTGGTTCTCGATGATGCCGTTGTGCACCACCACGATATGCTCGGAGACGTGGGGATGGGCATTGCGCTCGGAAGGCTCGCCGTGAGTGGCCCAGCGGGTATGGGCGATGCCGGTACCACCATGGACGGACTGCTCGTCGAGCGCCTTGGCCAGCTCGGCCACCTTGCCCAGACGGCGAACCCGCTGCAACGGCTGGTTGGCGCTGAACACGGCCACACCGGCTGAGTCATAACCGCGGTACTCCAGACGGCGCAGGCCCTCTACCAGAATTTCAGCCACATCACGTTGGGCAACAGCCCCGACGATGCCACACATACACTTCTCCTTGAGATGCAAATCGTAAAGTCAGTTGGATGGTTCAGAGCTCGTGTCAGCAAGTGACCGGGGCGCAGATAAGCGTCACCCCCTGGGCTTGAATCTGTTCTCTGGCCTCGCTGGCCAGCCCCTCGTCGGTCACCAGGGTATGGATGCTCGACCAGGGAAGTTCGAGATTGGGGATCTTGCGGCCGATCTTTTCCGATTCGACCATCACAATGACCTCCCGCGATACCTCGGCCATGACCCGCGACAGGCCCACCAGCTCGTTGAAGGTGGTGGTGCCACGCTCCGGGTCGATGCCGTCGGCACCGATAAAGAGCTGGTCGAAGTCGTAGGAGCGCAACACCTGTTCCGCCACCTGCCCCTGGAAGGATTCGGAGTGAGGGTCCCAAGTGCCACCGGTCATTAACAGGGTAGGCTCATTTTCCAGCTCGCGCAGGGCACCGGCCACATTGAGGGAGTTGGTCATCACTATGAGGCCGCGCTTGTTGCCCAGCATGGGGATCATGGCGCTGGTGGTGCTGCCGCTGTCGATGATGACGCGGTTGTGATCACGCAGCCGCTCGGCCGCCGAACGGGCAATAGCTAACTTTCGGTTCGAAACTTGTTCAGGGTTGACCTCGACCACCATCTCGTTTGGCAAGGGAACGGCACCACCGTAACGGCGCAGCAGCAGACCGCCGGTCTCCAGTACCGCCAGATCTTTACGGATGGTCACTTCGGAGGTAGAAAAGTGTTTGGCAAGGGCGTCGACGCTCACTTCACCCTGCTCTTGTACCAGGGTCACTATGGTGTGGCGGCGTTGTTGAGTATTACGTTTGGTCATTTTTAAGTTTCGATTCGAAAGAACATCGAAATATTAGCCCCTTTTTCGGAAAAATAAAACAGCAAATAGGATCCGATTTGGTTCGATGCCAGAATGGGGTGCCAATTTGCGACGAGGATGCCATGCAAAAGAGAGTCATCTGGCTGGTGGAGGATGAGGCCAGCATCGCCGACACCCTGATTTACGCCCTGCAGACCGACGGGTTCGAGGTGGAGTGGTTCATGCTGGGCCAGCAGTTGCTGACACGACTGGAACAGACGCGACCCGACTTCCTGATCCTCGATGTGGGGCTGCCCGACATCAGCGGCTTCGAACTCTGCAAGCAGGTGAGGGCGCTGACCGATATCCCCCTGATGTTCCTCACCGCCCGCAGCGAGGAGATAGACCGACTGATCGGGCTGGAGATCGGTGCCGACGACTATGTGGCCAAACCCTTCTCGCCACGGGAAGTGTGTGCCAGGGTGCGGGTCATCCTGCGCCGCAGCCAGCCGGTCGCCCCCCAGCCCAGCACCCTGCTGGTACTGGATGAGCAGCGGGCCCGCATTCACTTTCGCGGCCAACCGCTGGCCCTCACCCGCTACGAATATCTACTGCTCAAGACCCTGATGCAGGCGCCGGGGCGGGTCTACTCCCGCCAGCAGCTGATGGATCTGGTGTGGCAGGATGCGGAGGAGAGTCTTGATCGCACCGTCGATACCCACATCAAGACCATCCGCGCCAAGCTGCGCGAACATGATCCAGAAGCCAACCTGATCCTCACCCACCGCGGGCTGGGCTACAGCCTGGAGCTGGCATGAGACTCGGGTTGCAACTGCTGTGCGGCCTGCTGCTGATCTTCGCGCTGGCCGCCTGGTTTGTACTGGAGATCTTCGTCGAGGAGATAAAACCCGGGGTGCGCAGCGCCACCGAGGATACTCTGGTCGACATGACCCAGCTGCTGGCGCCGCTCGCGCTCGATGACCTGCAAGAGGGCAATATGATGAACGGGCGGTTGGCCAGCGCCTTCGCCCGCCTCAACCAGAATCCCATCAATGCGATGATCGACGGCCACCTCAAGCAGCAGGCGGAGTACCGCATCTATGTGACGGATCGGCAGGGGATGGTGATTTACGACTCCGACGGCACGGATCTGGGCAAGGATTATTCCCGCTGGAACGATGTCTACCGCACTCTGCGTGGCCAGTATGGCGCCCGCAGCACCCGCACCGATCCCGACGATGCCGCCAGCTCGACCATGTATGTGGCTGCACCGCTGCGGGAAGGGGCCGAGATCATCGGCTCCCTCACCGTCGCCAAACCCAACCGCACCCTGATGCCAGCCATCGAGCGGGGGGAACAGGAGCTGCTGCGGGCCGGCGGCCAGATGCTGCTCATCTCGCTGCTGATCGGCAGCCTGCTGGTGTGGTGGCTCAACCGCGCCATCGGCAAGCTGGTGCACTATGCCGACTCGGTCAGCAAGGGGGAGGCGGCACCGCTGCCGCAGTTGCACACCGTCGAGCTGGATCGGCTCGGCCGCTCGCTGGAAACCATGCGCCACCAGCTCGATGGCAAAAGCTACATCGAAGCCTATGTGCACAGCCTGACCCACGAGCTGAAGAGCCCGCTGGCGGCCATTCGCGGGGCAGGGGAGATTTTGGCCGAAACGCCACCCCCCGAAGTTGCCAAACGGTTTATCGGCAACATCAATCTGGAAACCGCGCGCATGCAGCAGCTGATCGAGCGAATGCTGCAACTGGCGCGGCTGGAGTCGGGGCAGGGGCTGGATCGCCAGTCGGTGGAGCCAGCGAAACTGGGCAAGCGCACCCTCGATGCTCGCCAGATCATCGCCCAGCGCCGTCAGGTCGAGTTGGTGGCCGAGCTGGCCAGCGCGCCGAAACAGAAGTGGGATCCGCTGCTGGTGGAGCAGGCCATCGGCAACCTGCTGGATAACGCTATCGACTTCTCTCCCGCCAACAGGCAGGTCACCCTGAGCGGCAGCCAGCAGGAGGAGGGCTACTGTTTTCGGGTTACCGACTGCGGCCCCGGCATTCCCGACTACGCATTGCCGCGCATTTTCGAGCGCTTCTACTCCCTGCCACGACCGGACAAGGGCAAGAGCAGTGGTCTGGGGCTTAGCTTCACCCATGAGGTAGCCCACCAGCATGGCGGCCGTCTGACCCTGAGCAACCGGCCGGAAGGAGGCGCGCTGGCGGAACTCTGGCTGCCATTCGCCTAGTCCCCCCGCAACTTCACATTCCCCACACAAAGCGGCATTAGACTGCCGCTTTCTCTCATCCATTTGCTCAAGGAAATGCTATGTCCCGCCTGCTTCTCTCCAGCCTGCTGGCTGCCGGTCTGCTCGCAGACCTGCCTGCCTCCGCCGCCAGCGGCTGCTTTCTCTATGCCGACGGCAACGGCCAGACCCTCTCCAGCGAAGGGGACTGCTCCAGCCAGCTGCCGCCCGCGTCCACCTTCAAGATCCCGCTGGCGCTGATGGGTTACGACAGTGGCTATCTGGTGGATGAAGAGCATCCGGCGCTGCCCTACAAACCGAGCTATGACGGCTGGCTGCCCGCCTGGCGTGAAACCACCACCCCGCGCCGCTGGGAAACCTACTCGGTGGTCTGGTTTTCCCAGCAGCTCACCGAATGGCTGGGGATGGAGCGCTTCCAGCAATATGTCGACCGCTTCGACTACGGCAACCGGGATCTCTCCGGTAATCCGGGCAAACATGACGGCCTGACCCAGGCCTGGCTCAGCTCCAGCCTCGCCATCAGTCCGGAGGAGCAGGCCCGCTTCCTCGGCAAGATGCTGAGCGGCAAGCTTCCGGTCTCGGCGCAGACCCTGCAGTACACCGCCAATATCCTCAAGGTGAGCGAGATCGACGGCTGGCAGATCCACGGCAAGACCGGCATGGGCTACCCGAAGAAGCTGGATGGCAGCCTCAACCGCGATCAGCAGATCGGCTGGTTCGTCGGCTGGGCCAGCAAACCGGGCAAACAGCTGATCTTTGTCCATACCGTGGTGCAAAAGCCCGGCAAGCAGTTCGCCTCGCTCAAGGCGAAAGAAGAGGTGCTGGCCGCATTGCCCGGGAAGCTGAAGACCCTGTAATTCCTCCAGAAACCGGCGCAATGCCGGTTTTTTTATCCCCCTTCACCACCACTTCACACAGACCCATCACCACTTCACACCGGACTGACAGACTCACTCCATCCAACAAGGAGACGTGTCATGGTCAAACAGATATTCACCCACAAGATCTTTCTGCTGCTGTTGCTCAGCCTGCTGCTGATGGTACCGGTGCAATCCATCATGGAGCTGAACCGGGAGCGGCAGATTTACCGCAATCAGGCTATCCAGAGCATCATGGCCAGCAGCAGTGGCCCGCAACGGCTGATGGGGCCGGTTATCGTGCAGCCCTATACCCGTTCGGTGACGGTCGAGCAGGATGGCAAGCGCTTCGTCCGTCAGGAGCAGACCTATCGCTACCTGCTGCCGGAACAGCTGGACGTGCAGGCCATCATGGAGGTGACCCCGCGCAAGCTCGGCATCTATCAGGCGCAGGTCTATCAGACCCGGCTCTCCCTCTCCGGCCGTTTGCCGACAGCAGCTCAACTACAAGAGAGCGCGCCGCTCGCCGGGGATGATGAGCTGGTGGCAGGCAAACCCTACCTGAGTCTGGTACTCTCCGATGCCCGCGGTATCAACAGCGTCCCCGAACTGCAACTCGGCACACAGCGGATCCCGTTTGCCCCCGGCGCCCGCCTCGGTGATGCGCTCGCGGGTATCCATGCCCCGATCGACAGCCTGCCGCAGCAGGATGGCACCTTCCATCTGGAGCTCAATCTACAGGGGATGAACGCCCTCGACATAGTCCCGCTGGGCAAGGAGAGCACCCTGCAGCTGGCGGGCAACTGGCCCCACCCCAACTTTATCGGCGACTTTCTGCCGGGCAGTCGCACCCTGAGCCCACAAGGGTTTGAGGCCAACTGGCAAACCAGCTGGTTCGCCAGCGACATGGAGACCCGCTTCAACCGGATGATGAACGGGGGCGATAGCAATCTCTCCACCTTCAGCGTCAGTCTGGTGCAGCCGGTGGATCACTATCAGCTCAACGAACGGGCGGCCAAATATGCCCTGCTCTTCATCGGCCTCACCTTTATCAGCTTCTTTATGTTCGAGCTGCTCAAGGGGCTGAGGGTTCACCCGATCCAGTACGCGCTGGTAGGCATGGGGCTGGCTATCTTCTATCTGGTGCTGCTGGCCCTGACCGAGCACCTCGGCTTTGGCTGGGCCTATCTGGTGGCCGCGCTGGCCAGCGTGCTGCTCAACGGCTTCTACCTCAGTCATGTGCTGAGTGGCCCGAAGCAGGGGATCGGCTTCGCAGCGCTGCTCGGGCTGGTCTATGCCATCCTCTACAGCCTGCTGCAGGCCGAAGAGATCGCCCTGCTGCTCGGCGCCCTGCTGCTGTTCGCCACCCTGGCGCTGATCATGATGCTGACCCGCAAGCTCGACTGGTATCAGGTGATGGGGCAACAGAGTGTCGAGTCCCGCCCAGCCGGACATGACAATGACGACTGAGGGCACAACCTCCGTCAATCTCTGACCTAGACAACAAAGGCTTCAGTCGGTTCTTCTCGAAAAAAGCGGAACCGGCTGGGCCTTTGTCCGCCAATTTCCTAGCATGCAACCATGTTCCACAGGCGGACGATCACATGAAAATGCATCCGGGCAGGATCCTGCTCTATTCCGGCTTGCTATGGGCTCAGGGAGCTCTGGCCGGTACCCTCACCATTCATCCCGAACCGGTCGAAGACCTCTTGCACAATCCCGGCGTCGGTATCGAAGAGTTTCACAACAGCTGGGGTCATCCCCTCTCTCTGGCCGAACATCCGGTCAGCACGGTCGACTACTTCCGTTTCTACTGGAGCGAGCTGGAGCCACGGGAGGGCGAATACAACTTTGCCCTGATCGACAGGGCCATCGATCAGGCACAGCACGCCACCCCGAAACAGTCGATTGCCCTCAGGGTCATGACCCTTGATGAGCCCTTCTCTGGCAGCAAGATCCCGGAGTGGCTCATCAACAAGGGGATTCGGGGAGAGTGGGTGAACAACCACCAGACCTTTGTGCCCGACTACAGCGACCCGCAGTTCCTCGCCCTGGCCACCCGGCTGTTTCAGGCGCTGGGCGCTCATTACGATGGCAACCCGGCGCTGAGTCATGTCGACATCGGCATGATAGGTTCATGGGGAGAGTGGCACATGAGCAACTTCCCCGGCCCGACGCTGGAGCAGCGCTACAGCAGCGAGCAGCTCAAACCCTATGTTGATCTGCAGATGGCAGCTTTTCCGCGAACCCCCAAGCTGATGCTGATCAACAACCTGCCCATGTTCGAGTATGCCGTGGGCAAGGGAGCTGGCTGGCGGGCAGACTGCCTCGGCGACTGGCACCACTTCTCCCAAAACTGGAGCCACATGCGCAATGCCTACCCGGAACGACTGGCGAGCGCCCGCGCTGATGTGGCGAACTTCGATTCCAGCTGGCAGCGGGCGCCGGTCAGTTTCGAGGTGTGCGGCAAGCTGAGCGAGTGGCCAGGCCAGCAGCAGTACACCATGGAGGAGGTCAAGGCCACCTTTGACTGGGCGCTGGCCCAACACGCCTCCACCATCAATCTCAAGTCGGATCCGGTTCCGCCCCAATATCGACCCATCGTCGACAATGCTCTGCGCAAGATGGGCTATCGCATCGTGCTGGACCAGCTGACCCTCAAGGGAACCATGAAGCCGGGGGCTACCCTTACCCTCAACGGCGACTGGCACAACGACGGGGTAGCGCCGGCCTATCGCAACTGGCCGCTCACCTACCGGCTGGTCAACGAGGAAGGCCAGGTCGGCGCCATGCTGGTGACCCGCAACGACATGACCCGCTGGATCCCGGGCAGCAAGGCTACCACTCGCGACAGCCTGACCCTGCCGGGCCGGATGGCACGCGGTCACTACTATCTGGAGCTGGCCTTCATCGGTCAGGACAAGCAGCCCGCTTTGCAGCTCGGCATTGCCGGTCTGGAAGAGAGTGGCTGGTATCGTCTGGCCGGGATAGACATCCAGTAACGCAAGAGGGCTCCCGCAGGAGCCCTCTTTTATCACATCAGCACGCTCTTTTTGAACAGGTCCCACACCCCGAACGAGAAGTGCTTGAAAATGTCGATGCCAAGGGCCGACTTCACCAGATAGAGCAGCAGCACCATGCCGCAGATCCCCAGCAGCAACAGCAGGGTGGTCAGCAGCACCTTGAGGTGAAAGCGAAAGCCGCTCTCCCGCCCGCGGTGACGGCGATCCCGTCCCATCAGCACCACCAGATAGCAGCGCCAGCGACCGATGCCGAAGGCGCTGTTGACGTTGATGGCGTGCGACTTGCCATCACTCATCAGCCGCAGCGCCTGCTCGATACCGTCGCGCTGGGTTTCACTCAGGCTCTCGGCCACCTCGGGGGAGAGAGCACGGTAGAAGCGGTCGATCGCCCCCTGCGTTTTCTGCGGTAATTGGCTCATTGGTTTTCTCCTGCGGGCAGGTCCAAAGCCTTTCGGTAGACCTCCATGGTCTGGCCGGCGATCCGCTGCCAGTCATACCGCTGCAGATAGTCGCTGTAATCGACCTTGCCGCGAGTCAGCTGGGCGTTGAGTCGCTCTGCCAGCCCACTCACATCGCCGACCGGGAAATAGCACTCCTGTTGCAGCGCCACCGCCAGATTGGCAGGAATGTCGCTCACCACCACCGGCAGGGAGAAGGAGAGCGCCTCCAGCAGGGCTATCGGCAACCCCTCGTGATAAGAGGGCATGGCAAACAGGGCCGCCTGTGAAAAGACGCTGATCAGCGCCTCGCCATTGAGGAAACCGGTACGGATCACCCCCGGCGTTTCATCCGCTATCCGCTGCAAGCGCTCGCTGTAGGGGGTAGGGTGATCCGTGTCCCCCACCAGTACCAGCGGCAGCTCGGTATCGAGCTGGCGATAGGCTGCGATGAGATCGTGCAGCCCCTTCTCCTCGACGAAGCGGCCCACCGCCACCAGATAGCTGCCAGCGGTCAGTCCGAAACGGGCCAGCGTCAGTTCCCTCTTGTCCGCTGCCGGCAACTCGACCCGTTTCACCCCGTTGTAGATGAGGTGGGCGTCCTGGCGATCGTACTGGCGGCGGATCGCCTCGTTGATCACTTCGGAGATAACGATCACCTCGCTGGCATAACGTACCGCCCAGCGCTCGCCAAGACGCAACACCCACTTGGCCAGCGCCCCCCACTTCTGGCGATCATAGTCTGGGCCGTGATGGGTAAAAACCACCCGCTTGCCAAGCAACCTCAGCAGCGGCACCACCAGCCCCGGGCCGATGGCATGGACATGCACCAGATCGCAGGCATGGCTGCGGCAGTAAAAAGCTGCGAGCAGAGAGTGGAGAATTGCCTCCAGCGACTTCTTTTTGGGGGCAGGCAACGCCTTCAGTGCCACCCCTTCAAACTCGCCGCGTCGGTAATCCACATAGGGGGCGCGAGCCAGCACGGTCGCCGCCACTTCGAACTGGCGGTGCAACTCCGGATAGAGGGACTGACAATGGGTTTCGACACCGCCCAGTACATGGGGGATCCCCCGGGTACCGAGCACGGTCACACTAATCTGCTTCATGATCTTCTCGAATGATTCTGGCGGGATTGCCCGCAACAACGGCGCGAGCCGGGACGGAACGAGTAACGACGGCGCCGGCACCGACACAGGCATGATCACCAATGGCGATTGCCCCGATAACGATGGCGCCGGTGCCGAACTCGACCCCGTCCCCCACGGTGGGCGAGAGAAGCTGACCGCTCTCACGATCTGGCTTGTTACCCAGGGTGCAGTTGTGGCGCAGGGTGCAGTCACGCCCCATCTGCACGCCGTCACCGATGACGATATTCTGCGGGTGATAGAGGCGCAGACCCCAACCCAGCCGGGCTCTTGGCGAGATATCGAGGCCACACAGCAGCTTGAATCCCTTGAGCAGCAACAAGCCGGGCAGCCTCATAAAGCGGTCTCCCTGTGCCAGCCGGTAGCAGAGCAGGAACAGGCGCGCCGTCTTGCTCGGATTGAGCGCCAGTTCGGCTTTTAACTCGTGCCAGAAACTCATCTCTGCTCCTCAAGCAACGACTGGTAGAGCGCCAGCAGGGCTTGCTGGTGGCTGGCGAGGGAGTAGCGGTCGATCAGCCGCTGACGGGCCGAACGCCCCATGGCAGCCGTCTGCTCCGGCTCGGCCACCACCCTGTCCATGCAGCGGGCCAGCTCGTCGGCATTGCCCGCCTCGAACAGCAGGCCATCGAGACCGTCGCGGATCTGCTCAGGAATCCCGCCAATTCGAGCCCCGATCACCGGTTTGCCATAGGCCATCGCCTCCAGCACCGACATGGAGCAGTTCTCGTACCACTCGGACGGCACCACCACGGCCTTGGCGTGACGCAGCAGATCGAGCAACTCTTCCCCCTGCTTGAACCCCAGCAGTTCGGCATTGGGATAATGCTGCCCGAGGTGCGCCAGCAGCGGGCCACCGCCCACAATTTTGAGGCCCGCCGGCCGCGTCATGCGCTGATGGGCACGGGCAAGCGTCTCGACCCCTTTCTCGGCCATCAGGCGGCCGAGGAACAGAAAGTACCCCCGATCCTCTCCGCTTTCACGGCTCGACTCGACATCGATACCATTGAGGATCACCTCGATGCGGGAAGCGGGCAGCCGGGTGCGAAGCATCCCGGCCATGAAGGCGCTCGGCGCCACCAATGCATCGACTTGCTCATAGTTGCGGCGCCACTGTTGCCAGGCCGCCTCGGCAGAGAGCAGCAGGCTCTTGCCCCACGAACCCTCCTGCCACTGATGGCGAAACAGCTTGAGCCAGGAACCCTCGATCCGGGTCAGATCGAACGGCTCGCCATCGACCAGCATGCTGTAGTTGGGACAAGCCACCTTGTAGTCATGCGCTGTCAGCACCGTCTTGCAGCCCAGGGATTTGGCCACCCGGATGATTGCCGGGGTGAGTTGGTGGTAGATGTTGTGAAAGTGAACGATATCGGGCCGCTCGGCACGGATAAGCTCCGCCAGCCGATCACAGGCCTCCTGATTGTGAATGAAGCGAGCGGCGATCTTCAGCCGATCGAAGAGCCCGTGCCGCTGGTGATAATCGACGTTTGCCGGAAAGTAGCTGCTCTGGGGCGAGGGGCGGTTCTCCGGATGCTGCATGGCAAAGTCGATCACCTGATGACCCGCCTGAAGCACCATCTCCCGCTCCTGAAAGAGGACGGTCTCAGCACCTCCCTTCATGAAAAAGAACTTGTTGGCAAAGAGCACCTTCACGGCAATGACTCCTGGATCAGACGATGGGCGGGCGCCTCGCGCGGGGAGCGCTGGGGCAACAGCAGGCCTCGCACCAGCCCGGCTGCATAGATGGAGAGGTTCATGACACTGCGCAGGGCATCTTGCAGGGAGCGGTTCTTCAACCACTTGAGAGCGATGAAGCCACCCAGCGGTGCCAGCGCCAGCAGCGGCAACCAGAACGGCAGCCCGGCTACGAAAAGCAGCACGCAGAACAGGAGTGCCAGCAGGTAGAGCCCGAACAACAGCTCGGAGCGGATCACCGACAGCACCTCGCGAAAATAGGGCTGCCCCCACGCCGAGCGCACCAGCTCGCCGCTGGCAAACAGATACCCCATGCGCCAGCGGTAACGGATCAGGGCAAGGGAGTCCATGGTATGGGAGGTGTGAAAGAAGAAGGGGGCATCGAGCCGCTCCAGCCGATAGCCCGCCTGACGCAACCGGATACCCAGCTCCGCCTCTTCGTAACCATGCAGGTTGCGATTGGTGAGATAGCCGATCTGCTCGATGGCGCTGCGTCGAAACAGGCCGCCACCACACAGCCAGCGCGACTCGCCCAGCGGATAGATCTGGTTGATGCGCTGCTTGCGCGACTTGAACTCATAGCTGCGGGCATCATCCATCTCGGCCCGCCCGGCCACGCCACCGCATTCGGGGTGGGAGTGCATGTGCGCAATAGCGGCCGGCACAAACTCCGGCTCCAGCTTCATGTCGCCATCAAGCAGCAGCAGGAACTCCCCTTCGCTGAAGAGGTAGCCAAGCTGTGGCCCCACACCACAACAGCGATCGGCCGGGTTGGTCAGGCTCACCACAGTCACTCCCAGCTGGCAGGCGATCGACTGGGTACGGTCGGTCGAGAGACTGTCCGCCACGATAATCTGGTGGGAGTAGTCAGCCAGAGCGCTCCTGATGCTGGCTATGGTGTCGGCAATCCCTGCCTCCTCGTTGTAGGTCTTGATGATGACGGAGATAAGGGGGGATGGAGTCATGACACCTCACAAGAGCTGGTGGCCTGCCGAACCGAAGAACGGATCACCAGGGCGGCACCCAGCACGAAATAGAAGAGGAACTGCTGCACCGGGATCAGCATCAGCAGCTGGCTGTAAGGCAAGCTCAGCAGGCAGGCGATCCCGAACGCGATGAAAGCGGGTTGGTAGCTGAGCAGACGCACATCTGCCGCGCTCAGCAGCTGGCGATCCAGCAACGGGCGGGGACGGCAGCACCAGAGCAGCAGAACGATCAGCGCGATGAAGATCAGGGTGCCCATCAGCCCCACCTCCCACAGCAACACGCTGAGGGAGGTGGAGTCGAGCAGCACGTTGAACATGGGGTTGAGAAAACCGGGCAGGGTGCTGCCATGGTTGGTGGTGTTGAGGCCATAACCAAACAGCAGATTGCTGAGACCGTGGTGATCACCGTTGCTGGCCCAGAAAAAGAGAGTCGTCACCCGCCCCAGCTCGCCGGTTTCCGGGTTGATGTGGTTGGGATCGAAGATATAGCCGAGGGAGTCGATAAACAGCGCAATGGCCCCCTGTTGCCCGGCCCCCTCGAACGCGGATGAGTAGGAGGCAGCCAGCACCAGAACGGCCACGGCCACCAGTGCAGTCATCGCCAGCGCAATCAGCAACAGACGCTTGAGGTCATAGCTCTTCATCCCCCTGACATAGCTTGGCGAGAGCCAGACCCAGGCCAGCAGCAAGGGGGACAACAGGATGACGAACTTCACCTCGGCCAGCACGCAAATGGCAAAGGCGGCAAGAATGTGAAAAGCGACCGAACGACGCGAAATGAGGCCGTGGCGAAACTCGGAGAGCTTGATCAGCATAACCAGCAGGCAGAAGAAGCCGAGTGCACCGGTATTGCCGCCACCCATGGGATCCCCCCCGAAAGTACCGACCACCGAGTCCCACTTCTCAAACTCGCCGCGCATTGCCACCCGCTTCGGCACCACCACCAGCACCTGAAACAGCACCACCGGGATCTGCAGGTAGAAGACCCACTCCACCAGCTTCATGATGCGGTAAATCTGTGACTCGCGGCAAAAGCCGAGCAACAGGCAGGGAAGCAGCAGAGAGAGCGCCAGCTCGTTCTTGAAACCGATGATAGTCACCATGCCCCCCTGCTGAAGCAGGGTGCCCAGCAGCGCCAGCACCAGCAAGCCACAGTAGAGCAGCAGCAGCACCTTCTCCTGATAGTCGAGCCGCAACGGGCTGTAACGCGTCTGCAGCGGCAGCAACATCAAGGTGGCAATCGCCAGCAGGAAGGGCAGCCAGAGGAAGGCCGTAATACCGGTGACGTACTGGGCCAGGCCGCAGATCACCAGCGACAGCAGCAGATTGGCCTGCATGATGAGGGCACTGTTCACGAGGGCAGCTCCATCCGCCCCTGCAACTCGGCAGCCCGGCGGTTGACCCGCAAAAAGACGAAGCCGTAGCGCACCGCAGTCAGCAGAGAGAAGGCCAGCACGCAGAGCTCGTACTCCTGCTGCAACCAGGGCAACAGCACGAAGGCAATCACTACGACCAGCAGCTGCTCAAGCTGGATCTGCAAAAAGTAGCGGGGCGAGCCGAACACCAGCTCGATTACGGTCAGCGGGCAGATGGCCACCGCAGTAAAGACATAGGGCAACATGTAGCGGGAGGTATCGATGGAGGCGATCCACTCCGCATTGAAGAACCACTTCATCACCAGCGGATAGCAGATGAGGATCCCGAGGGTGGCCGCACTGCCCATCGCCAGCAGCAGCCGCTTCACCTTGCGAAACTCCTCCCCGTTGAAACGGCGCTGGCGAAAATCCTCCGACCATCGCGAGAAGATGGAGTGGCGGATGGCGTTGCCGACAATCACCACGGGTGCCAGACAGAAGCGGTTGACCACGGCAAAGTAGCCCGCCACCAGAGGGGAAAACCAGAAGTTGATCAGCACGGTCGGCAGATTGGCCGTCACCATCGCCAGCACTTCGGCACTGCCGACACCAGCCAGATGCGCTTTATGGCGGGAGAAGAAGTGCAGCAGGTGGCGCGGGGCAGCCTCCCTCAGCATGGCACTGTGCCAGGTAAAGGCAGACCACAACCAGCCCCCGATCACCACCAGCAGCAGACAGGCCCATAACTGATAGAAGTGCGCCATGTCAGGGGCCAACAGCAGACAGAGCAGCACCACGGCGGAGGCCGAGATACGCTGCAGACCAAGCCGCTGGTAGTGGCCGGCCCGCAGGGCCAGATTCTCGGCGATGAGGATCAGCCCGTGGGTCACGGTCAGCAGGTAGAGCGGCCAGAGCGACAGCGAGAAAAAGCAGACCACCACCAGCACATAGGGGATGGGGAGCAGCCAGACCTGCAACAGGGAAAAGATCAGGTTGCCGGGCAGCTCGGTCTCCTCCAGCTTGGGCAACAGCAGTTGCGAGGCAAAGGTGGCAAGCTGGGCACCGATCAGCACCAGACTGTAGCTGAGGGCATAGAGCCCGACCGCAGCCATGTCGAACTTGTGCGACAGTGACCAGACCGAGAACGCCCCGATCAGCTGGGATAGCACGGAAGCACCCCCTATGGTGGTGATGCTGCGTAGCAGTTTCATAGCGCGCCCCGGGTGGGTGCACCACAGAATCTCAGGTTCTCCGCCCCTTCCAGATCGCGCTCGGCGACCTGGGTCAGCACTGTCCCCAACACCGCCACTCTGGCATCCCGCAGCTGTGCCAGCACGCTCAGCACCCGACTGGCCGGCAGCTGGCCGGACTGGATCACATGAATGGCACCATCCAGCGGCTGCCCCAGCAGCAGGGCATCCTTGCCGACCTCCAGCGCAGGGGTGTCCACTATGATGCGGTCAAACTGCCCGGCCAGAGTTGCCAGCAGTTCGCTCCAGCGTGGCGAGCCAAGCAGTGCCAGCGGGGAGGAGACCGGCTGGCCAGCCGGCAGCAGGGTCAATCCCTCTTTTGGCACCAGACAGGCAGCCAAATCGGCTTCGCCTGCGAGCAGCTCGGCCAACCCCGGTCTGGCTGCCTGCCCCAGCAACTGGCGACCGAGGGAGCCCCGGCGCAGATCCCCATCCACCAGCAGCACTCGCTCATGACGGGCAAAGCTGGCGGCACAGAGAGCCGCCAGCGTCGACTTGCCCTCACCAGCACGGGTCGAGGTGATCATGATGCGCTGCAGCTGACCCGGCTCCAGCCGCATGATGGCGTAGAGGTCATCGGCACTGGCACCTACTCTGGGATTGACCGCCCCCACCCGCAGCAGAGCACTCTGATCCTGCAGGGCCGCCAGCCGCGGGATTTCACCAAGCACCCGACCACCGAGCTGGGAGACCAGCTGGCTCAGACGATCCAGGGTATTGCGCAGCGCTCCGGCAGTGATGACTACCAGCACGGCAACCATGCCCGCCATGATCACCACCATCAGCAGAAACAGCATCTTGTTTGGTTTGGCAGGCAGCAAGGGCACCGATGCCGCGTCGTAGAGGATGGCATTCGACTCGTGCAGCTGAGCGTTCAGGCGGGTCTCTTCCTGACGGCGGAACAGCTCGTTATAGAGCTGACGGGTCTTGTCGATATTGTTCTTCAGGTTGTTGTACTCATCCTTCTTGACTGCCAGCGAGGAGAACTCCCGCTTCTTCTCGTCAAGCTGGGCAAGGTACTCCTGCTCCTTGCGCTGGCTGCTCAGGTAGCGATCCTCGATACCGTCGGCAATCTCCCGCATCAGCTGGTTTGACTGGGTATTGAGCGCCTTGATGCGTGCTTCGGCCTGCAGAATACGGTCATGCTTGGGGCCATAACGCTTGGCCAGCTCGGAGAGCTCCTGCTGGGCCTTGATGAGGGCGATGCGCAGATCCTGCATCTGGGGGTGGTTGGAGACCTCAGGCAGGGAAGCCAGCGCCGCCGGATTGCGGCCGTACTCCTGAATGGACTGGAATTCGGCCTGCGCCGCCAGCCGCCGCTCGCGGGCATCCGCGTACTTGTTGGTGATGATGCCGAGCTCTTCGGTTTGCAGACCATCTACGCCGCGAAACGTCAGCAGATCATTGCGGGCAAGGAAATCGCCGAGCTGCTTCTCCTGCTTCTCCAGACTGGCCTTTATCTCCACCAGCCGACTCTGGTTCCAGTGCGATGCCGTGGTGTTGGCATCGACCCGCTCCTCCACATTGAGATCGATGTAAGTCTGGGCCACCTCATTGGCGACGCTGGCGGCCAGCTCGGGAGAGCGGGATTCGAACCCTATGCTGACCAGCTGGGTATCGCGCACCGGCGAGACGGTCAGGTGTCTGGCCAGATACTCCAGCGCATGCTGGTGGCGTGAGGAGGCATCCTCCTGATGTCCGGCACTCCAGAGCCCCTTGATGCGGCTCAGCCAGCTGTCCGGATTGGGCTGCCCGTTGAATTCCGGCAACTCGGCCAAGCCCAGATGAGTAACCACCTTCTCGGCCACCCGGCGTGACTTGAGCAGCTCGAACTGGGTGTTGTAGTACTCGCGGCGGCTGGTATCGACCCGATAGACGGGCTCGATAGGGGAAGCGCTGTTGGCATCTGCCTTCAGCAGCAGGGTCGCACTGGATTGATAGTAGGGCGGCATGCTGAGGATAAAGGGGGCTGCCGCCAGGGTCACCACGGCGGCAAACAATACCACCTTCCACCAGTTTGCCTTGAGCACCCGCCAGGGGCCGCTGAAATCGAGGCGGCTCTCTAGCGCACGGCCATTTTCAACCAACAATGAAGTCATGAAGAGCGTCCTGGATCAGAAGAAACTTTGTTCGATGATGATGATGTCGCCGGGATTGAGCTGCCGTTGCAGGCTCACCTCTTCCAGCAACTGATCGCAGCCATTGAGGCGCAGGCTGATATCCCGTCTGGCGGCGCGATCGGTGAAACCACCCGCCAGCGCGACGGCCTTCTCCACCGTCAGGCCGGGCTGGTATTCGTAGCCCCCCGGGTGAGCCACCTCGCCAGCAACAAACACCTGGCGGAAAGTGGTCACGTTGACCGTCACCATGGGATCGAGCAGCACGCCGTGCTTGAGCCCTCTGGTCAGCAGCTCGGCCACCTCAGCGGTGGTATGGCCCATCAGCAACACCTGACCCAGATAGGGGTAATTGACGTGGCCACTGGTATCGACCTTGAACTTCATCGACAGATCCGGCTCGCCATACACCCGGATTTCGACCTCGTCCCCCGGCGCCAGCCGGTAGGCGGAATCGTTGCCTTGCGGGCTCTGGCCAGCCCAGACCGACAGGCTGAACAACCAGCCAAGCAGAAGCACCATCACGCTTTTGTTCATGTTAAATGGCTACCTTGAGTGAAAGAGAAAGCTGTTGTTTGTCGTAACCGAGGGCACGGCCATAGCAATTGCCGCCGATGTCGATGGGCTGCCCGGCAAAGCTGGAGCCGGAGTCGGCCTGCTGGTAGTGGAGCCCCAGATTGACGGAGGGACGAATGTCGTAGCTGATGCCCATGCCCCAGCGATGGATGTCGTCCTGACGGTGGCGGTTGTCGTTACCACAGACCACCGACTGGTGATAATCATCCCGGATATCGTGATAAGAGAGCGTGGTCGCCACTCCGGGTGACCAGTGGTGCTGCCACTCGGCGCCATATAGCTGGCTGCTGACATAGCCGCCGTCACCACCCGGATCACGAATGGTCCGGCTGGAGAGCAGCGCGAGCTTGCTGTAATCGAGCGGTTGCCACTCCAGACGTAGATCCCAGTTCAGCCCTTTGAAACTCTCTGCCTGCGGATCGTTGACGAAACGCTTGTAGATCCCGCCGATATTGGCATCGATCCGGGTCTTGCCGGTCAGCTGGCTCATCACCCCGGTGATGAGGAAAAATTCGTCGGAATCCTTGCGCGGATTGGCCGGATAGCGTCGCAGATTGGTCTGCAGGGTGTAACGAAAACGGCTGACATGGCTCACCTGATCGAACAGCTCGACAATGGCGGTGTTCTCCTGCCACTCCTGCTCGGCCATATAGCGTTCAAAGTCATGCTGGTAGAGGTGCTTGTCGAGATAGCCCAGATCCTTGTGGGAGAGCGCCAGTTCCAGCTTGCCTCTGGCATCGGGTGCACCGTAACTGTAGCGGCCACCCACTTCGCTGCGTTTGAAGCGCAACGGCTCATTTATCTGAAATCTGCCGAATGTGGCATCACCACAGAGCGCACGACCTTTCTTATCAGCGTCGCTGGGACAAGGAGAGGCATCTCCCTGCAACATAAAGCCTTCGGTCAGCCCCTCGCCACGCGCCTCATGGCCCAGCCGATACTGGTACATCAGTTTGAAGGCGTTGCGCAGGGAGAAGCGCCAGCTGCCGTCAAACTGGAACTGGTGATCGGCATAGTCATCCGCATGGCTGCTGCCATAGCGACGATAATCACCCAGATAGCTGAACTGATAGCGATCCAGGCCGCGTTTGCCCACCATGCGAAATTCCGGGGTGATTCCGATGAAATCGGAGCCAATCGCCTGACCACTGTCACGCAGCCACAGCAGGTTGCTGTCGTGACCATAACGACTCTCCATCTCGGTCTGGACCTCCAGACCCAGCGGCCCCTGATGGGATACGGGAGTGACCTCGGCACGGACTGAAAGAGAGGGGGAGAGCAGCAGTCCGACGCAAACGAGGCTAGTAAGCGGATGCACCGACAAACCCCTTGAATACAGTCAGGAAAATGACTTTGAAATCCAGTCCGAGCGACCAGTACTGGATGTACTTGAGATCGAACTTGACCCGCATCTCCATCTTGTCGAGGGTGTCGGTTTCACCACGAAATCCATTTATCTGGGCCAGCCCGGTAATCCCCGGTTTGACCTTGTGGCGCAGCATGTACCGCTCCACCAGTGAGCGGTACTGCTCGTTGTGCGCCACGGCATGGGGACGTGGCCCCACGATCGACATGGTGCCCTGAATCACATTGAAAAACTGCGGCAGCTCATCCAGCGAGGTGCGACGCAAAAACGCACCGAATGGCGTCACTCTGGGATCGCCTCTGGTTGCCTGAGTCACCACGGCATCATTCTCCATGACGCGCATGGAGCGGAATTTCCAGACCTGGATCCGTTTCCCCCCCAGGCCGTAGCGATCCTGCTTGAAGAGCACGGGTCCAGGGGAAGAGAGACGCACCCCGAGAGCCACCAGCGCCATAACCGGAGAGATGAGCAGCAGGATGAGTGAACCCAGCACCAGATCTTCAATGCGTTTGAGCAGGGCGGCGCCACCTTCAAACGGGGAATCGAAAAAGCTGAAGGTATAGATATCGCCCACCCGATCGATGTGGGATACGGTCAGGCCGTACTCATAGAAATCGGGAACCAGATAGGTATTAACCGTGGTGTCGGAGAGTTCGTAGAGGTAGTGATTGATACGCTCCCGGGCGGTCAGAGGCAGCGCCAGATAGATTTCGTCGACCAGCCCTTTGCGTGCCAGCTCGAGCAGCTCGTCGACATCACCCAACAGAGGACTGCGAGTCGGGTAACCGAAGCGCTCTTCGCTACGGGCATCGAAAAATCCGAGCATCTGAATATCGTGACGCGGGCTCTCCCACAGGGATTTTTCCAGCGCCAGTCCGGCCGGAGTTACGCCAATGATGGCCACACGCCGACAGCAGGAGGCATCGCTGAACCAGAGGGTCACCAGTCGGTACAACACCCGATAGCCGGTGGAAATGAGGCAGGCCATGGCAAGCCAGAGCACCGCCAGCTCCAGCGGGAAGGGGTGGTAGGGTTTAAAGATGGGAACCAGATAGACCAGCAGGTAGAGCAGGGTAGCAGTTACCAACCAGGAGAAGATGAGGCGCAGCAGAGACTGCGCCAGATGTTTACGAACCCGGCTGCAATAGAGCCCGGTATTCTGGGAGACCAGAAAGAAGACCACCATGCCCAGCGTGACCAGAGACATCTCGTCCAACCCATGAAACAAGCCAAAGTGCCGTGCGAGCAGCACCATTGAGACTGAAATTCCCACCAGATCGACAAAGCGGGAAAACAGACGGTGGCTCGCGTCTGCGAGCTTGATGATTCGCTTGTTCATGGGTCGCCTTCATACTGATATCACTTATCAGTTTTCTTGACCGGACGAGCCCAGTTCTTGATGTGACGCTGGGGTACCCGGGTAATCACGAGTTCATTTTCACCCACGTCCTTGGTAATAGTAGAGCCGGCACCCAGGGTGGCCCCCTTGCCGATGCGAACAGGCGCTACCAGTTGGGTATCAGAACCGACGAACACATCGTCCTCGATGATGGTCTGGAATTTGTTGACCCCGTCGTAGTTGCAGGTGATGGTACCGGCACCGATATTCACCCCGGCTCCGATCTCGGCATCACCCAGATAGGTCAGATGACCGCACTTGGAACCAACCCCCAGACGGGCCTTCTTCATCTCGACGAAGTTGCCAACGTGCGCATCCTGCTCCAGAACCGCCCCCGGACGCAAGCGGGTAAACGGACCCACTGAGCACTGATCTGCCACCTGTGCACCCTCGATAACCGAGTAGGGTTTCACCTCGGTGTGATCGCCAATGACACAATCTTTCAGTACGCAACCGGCTCCGATACGAACGTGATTGCCGAGAGTCACCTTGCCCTCAATGATGACGTTTGCATCAATAACAACCTCTTCACCAATTTCCAAAACCCCACGCAAATCAAAGCGTGCGGGGTCGATCATGGTTGCACCTGCAATCATCAGTTTCTCGGCCTGCATCTGCTGATAGCTGCGCTCAAGCTGAGCCAATTGCACCCGATTATTGGCCCCTTCCACCTCGGCGGCACGCTCCGGATGAACGGCGGCAATCGGGCAATTATCGCCGTGAGCCATGGCGATCACATCGGTCAGATAGAACTCGCCCTGGGCGTTTTTGTTGTCGAGACGAGACAACCATTGACGCAACTGGCCCCCATTGGCCACCAGCACGCCGGTGTTCACCTCACGAATGGCCAGCTGTTCGGCATTGGCATCCTTCTGCTCGACGATACCGACTACCTGACCATTTTCACGGACGATGCGGCCATAGCCGGTGGGGTTGTCCAGCACCACGGTCAGCAGTGCCATCCCGTTTTCAGCCTTGGCGGCGAGCAAGCGCTGCAGGGTCTCGGGCTGGATCAGCGGGGTATCGCCGTAGAGCACCAGCACATCGTCTTCATCCTTCCAGAACGGGATGGCCTGGGCGACGGCATGACCAGTTCCCAGCTGCTGAGCTTGCAGCACCCAGTTCACATCATCCGCCACGATCCGCTCTTTCAGCAGCTCGGCACCGTGGCCATAGACCAGATGCAGCTGCTCGGCACCGACATGACGAGCGGTATCGATCACATGGGAAACCATGGGTTTGTTGGCTACCGGGTGCAGTACCTTGGGCAGGGAAGAGCGCATACGGGTACCTTTACCCGCAGCCAGGATCACGACGTTGAGGGACATAAATTGGCCTTTGGAACATGAAAAATACTCGGCGGAGTCTATCCAACGGGTAAAAAAAAAGCGACCCGAAGGTCGCTTTTTACATCACCGTTATTAGCGGTAATTCTTTTTGACGATATCGATGACTCGCAGTTGAGCCATCGCCTTGGCCAGCTCTGTGGCGGCCTGGGCGTAGTCGATATCACCATGGGAGCTGTGGATCCGCTCTTCGGCTGCGCGCTTGGCTTCCTGGGCTTTCGCCTCATCCAAGTCGTCAGCACGAATCGCGGTGTCCGCCAGCACGGTCACGGATTCAGGTTGTACTTCCAGCATACCGCCGGAGATGTACAGCACCTCTTCAGTTCCATTCTGCTTCACCAAGCGGACCAGGCCCGGCTTGATGGCAGTCAGCAACGGAGCATGACCGTGGCGGAGACCCAACTCACCTTCGGAGCCTGATACCTGAGCGGATTGCACGCGACCGGAAAACAGTTTTCCTTCGGCGCTCACCACGTCCAGGTGAAAGGAGATCATCTCTGCCATGGGCCCTCCTGTCGAGGCTTACAGTTTCTTGGATTTCTCGACGACTTCGTCGATACCGCCAACCATGTAGAACGCCTGCTCGGGCAGATCGTCATACTCGCCTTTCAGGATGCCCTGGAAACCACGGATGGTCTCTTTCAACGGCACGTATTTACCCGGAGAACCGGTAAACACTTCTGCAACGAAGAACGGCTGGGACAGGAAACGCTCGATCTTACGGGCACGGGCTACGGTCAGTTTGTCTTCTTCTGACAGTTCATCCATACCCAGGATGGCGATGATGTCCTTCAGCTCTTTGTAGCGCTGCAGTACGGTCTGAACGCCACGAGCGGTCTCGTAGTGCTCCTTGCCAACCACCAGCGGATCCAGCTGACGAGAGGTAGAGTCCAGCGGGTCAACGGCCGGGTAGATACCCAGTGCCGCGATCTGACGGGACAGTACGACGGTCGCATCCAGGTGGGCGAAGGTGGTCGCCGGAGACGGGTCAGTCAAGTCATCCGCAGGAACGTAAACGGCCTGTACGGATGTGATGGAACCGGTCTTGGTGGAGGTGATACGTTCTTGCAGAACACCCATCTCCTCGGCCAGGGTCGGCTGGTAACCTACTGCGGAAGGCATACGGCCCAGCAGTGCGGATACTTCGGTACCGGCCAGGGTGTAACGGTAGATGTTGTCCACGAAGAACAGCACGTCACGACCTTCGTCACGGAACTTCTCGGCCATGGTCAGGCCGGTCAACGCTACGCGCAGACGGTTTCCGGGCGGCTCGTTCATCTGACCGTAAACCAGAGATACTTTGTCCAGTACGTTGGACTCCATCATCTCGTGGTAGAAGTCGTTACCCTCACGGGTACGCTCACCTACACCGGCGAATACAGAGTAACCACTGTGTTCGATCGCGATGTTACGGATCAGCTCCATCATGTTTACGGTTTTGCCTACACCGGCACCACCGAACAGACCAACCTTACCACCCTTGGCGAACGGACATACCAGGTCGATAACCTTGATGCCGGTCTCCAGCAGCTCGGTGCTGTTGGACTGATCTTCGTAGCTGGGGGCTTCACGGTGGATTGACCAGCTCTCTTCTTCACCGATCGGGCCTTTCTCGTCGATTGGCTCGCCCAGTACGTTCATGATCCGACCCAGTGTCGCAGTACCGACCGGAACCTGGATGGATTTACCGCTATTCATTACTTCCAACCCACGACGCAGACCGTCGGAGGAACCCATGGTGATGCAACGAACGACGCCGCCACCGATCTGTTGCTGAACTTCCAGCACCAGACCCTGGCCTTGACCTTCGCTAACGACCTTCAGTGCATCGTACACCTGGGGCACGGCATTCTGCGGGAACTCGATGTCCACTACAGCGCCGATGATTTGGACGATGAAACCGTTACTCATGTCAAATCCTCTAAACCTTTGATAACCCTTGCCTTACACCGCAGCAGCACCGGATACGATCTCTGTCAGCTCCTGGGTAATACTGGCCTGACGGGCCTTGTTGTATACCAGTTGCAGATCGTTAATCAGGTTACCGGCGTTGTCAGTCGCGGCTTGCATGGCAACCATTCGGGCTGCCTGTTCACTGGCCAAGTTTTCCACTACACCCTGGTAGACCTGAGATTCGACATAGCGAACCAGCAGGGTATCCAGCAGCTTCTTGGGATCCGGCTCATAGAGGTAATCCCAGTGGTGTTTCTTGGCGAGCTTGCTGTCTTCAGTTACGGGCAAAGGCAGCAGTTGATCGACCCGTGGTTGCTGCACCATGGTGTTGACGAACTTGTTGTACACCAGATACAGCTTGTCAATCTCACCGTTGTCGTAAGCCTTCAGCATGACCTTGACTGAACCAATCAGGTCATTGACGCTCGGGTTATCGCCCAGTCCTGCGACGTGAGCTTTCACCTTGGCGCCGTGCCGTTCAAAGAAGTTGGAGGCTTTGTTGCCGATCAGAGCCAGGTCAACCTTGGCACCTTTCGCGCTCCATTGCTTCATATCATTGAGGGCAGCCTTGAACAGGTTGATGTTCAGACCACCACACAGGCCACGGTCGGTGGAGACGACGATGTAACCCACTCGCTTGACCTCACGTTCGATGAGGTAGGGGTGCTTGTATTCCAGGTTCCCCTGAGCGATATGGCCGATCACCTTGCGCATGGTTTCAGCGTACGGACGGCTGGCAGACATGCGATCCTGCGCACGGCGCATTTTGCTTGCTGCCACCATTTCCATAGCGCTGGTGATCTTTTGAGTGTTTTTAACACTCCCGATCTTGTTACGTATCTCTTTTGCGCCGGCCATCTCTTCTCTCCATCAGGTGGCAGCTTGTGCTGCCACACTCGCTTACCAGGTCTGGGTTGCCTTGAAGTCATCCAGCAACGCAGTCAGCTTGCCAACGATCGCGTCGTTGTAGTCAGCCTTGGCATTGATTTCAGCCATCAGCTCAGCATGCTGGGTATCGGCGAAAGAGAGCAGAGCGGCTTCGAAGTCGAGGATCTTGCTCAACTCGACATCAGAGAGATAGCCTTTTTCCGCGGCGAACAGCACCAGAGACTGGTGAGCCACGCTCATCGGAGAGTACTGCTTCTGTTTCATCAGTTCGGTCACTTTCTGACCGTGGTCCAGCTGCTTGCGAGTTGCATCGTCCAGGTCGGAAGAGAACTGGGCAAAGGCAGCAAGTTCGCGATACTGGGCCAGCGCGGTACGGATACCACCGGACAGCTTCTTGACGATCTTGGTCTGGGCGGCACCACCCACACGGGATACGGAGATACCCGGATCAACCGCAGGACGAATACCGGCGTTGAAAGACTGGGAAGTCAGGAAGATCTGACCATCGGTGATGGAGATCACGTTGGTCGGAACGAACGCGGATACGTCGCCCGCCTGGGTTTCGATGATCGGCAGCGCGGTCAGAGAACCGGTTTTGCCCTTCACTTCACCCTTGGTGAACTTCTCTACGTACTCGGCGTTGACGCGAGCTGCACGCTCCAGCAGACGGGAGTGCAGATAGAATACGTCGCCCGGGAATGCTTCACGTCCTGGCGGACGGCGCAGCAGCAGGGAGATCTGACGATATGCAACGGCCTGCTTGGACAGGTCATCATAAATGATCAGGGCATCTTCACCGCGGTCACGGAAGTACTCACCCATGGAGCAACCTGAATACGGAGCCAGGTATTGCAGGGCAGCCGCTTCGGAAGCAGAGGCAACCACTACTATGGTGTTGGCCAGGGCACCGTGCTCTTCCAGCTTGCGCACCACGTTGGCGATGGTGGAGGCCTTCTGGCCAATCGCAACGTAGACACACTTAATGCCGGAGTCTTTCTGGTTGATGATGGTGTCGATCGCAATGGCAGTTTTACCTACCTGGCGGTCACCGATGATCAGCTCACGCTGGCCACGACCGATAGGGATCATGGAGTCGATGGCTTTCAGACCGGTCTGGACAGGCTGGTCAACAGACTTACGCTCGATAACGCCCGGGGCAATCACTTCTACCGGAGAGAAGCCATCGTGCTCGACCGGACCTTTACCGTCGATAGGCTGACCCAGGGTGTTGACCACCCGGCCCAGCAGACCACGACCGACCGGCACTTCCAGAATGCGGCCAGTACCTTTTACTTTCATCCCTTCGGCCAGATCGGCATAGGGACCCATCACTACGGCACCAACGGAGTCACGCTCCAGGTTCAATGCCAGAGCGTAGCGGTTGCCCGGCAGCTCGATCATCTCACCCTGCATGGCATCGGCCAGGCCGTGGATACGAATGATACCGTCACTCACGGAGACGATGGTACCTTCGTTACGCGCTTCGCTCTTTACATCAAACTGCGCAATGCGCTGCTTGATCAGCTCGGCGATTTCAGTGGAATTCAGTTGCATGCTCTAATACCCCAATCAAGATTGCAGCGCGTCAGCCATGCGATCCAGCTTGCCGCGGACAGTTCCGTCGATAACCAGATCACCGGCCTTGATGAGCACCCCGGCCATCAAGGACGCGTCGATGCTGCAATTCAGCTTCACTTTGCGCGCGAGACGTTGTTCCAGAGAAGCCTGAATATTGGCTTTCTGCTGGTCGGTCAGTGCAATCGCCGAAATAACGTCAGCCTGAACTTCTTTGTCCAGTTCAGACTTGAACACCACAAATTCGGCAACGACCGCCGGCAGCACACCCAAGCGACCATTCTCTGCCATTACCCGGATCAGGTTCTGGCCATGCTCGTCGAGTTGCTCCCCGCAGATGCTGACAAACAGTTTTGCCAGCTCGTCGGCAGCCACAGAGCCGTTAACCAGGGAGTGGATGGTCTCGTTCTTCACTACTTCCGCAGCGAAGCTGAGCATCCCCAGCCACTGATCAACCGCCTTGTGCTCAACGGCAAACTCGAAAGCAGCCTTGGCGTAGGGGCGAGCGATTGTAGTCAGTTCAGACATAGCCCCGTTCCCGTTACAGTTCAGCTACCAGTTTGTCGACGATGTCGCTGTTGGCAGCCTGGTCGATTTGGCGCGCCAGGATCTTCTCTGCACCCGCAATGGCAAGAGCAGCAACCTGCTTGCGCAGTTCCTCTTTGGCACGATGACGTTCAGCTTCAATCTCGGCACGGCCTTGAGCCAGGATTTTTTCCCGCTCAGCCTGAGCACCGACAGTTGCCTCATCAATGATCTGGGCCTTGCGTTTGTTGGCCTGTTCAATGATTTCAGCAGCCTGCAGCTTGGCTTCTTTCAGCTGATCGACGGCGTTGGCCTTGGCCAAATCCAGATCTTTCTTGGCTCGTTCGGCAGAAGAGAGACCGTCAGCAATAGCTTTCTGACGGGCTTCGATGGCAGCCATCAGCGGCGGCCATACATACTTCATGCAAAACACAACGAAGAAGAAAAAAGCAATTGCTTGGCCGAGGAGGGTGGCGTTGATATTCACAGCCGATGTCCTCTTTAGTTAGTTAATGGGTTATGCCTGGAGATGTCGTAACGACTTAGCCAGCAACCGCAAACATCACATACAGACCCAGACCAACGGCGATCATCGGGATCGCATCCACCAGACCCATTACGATGAAGAACTGGGTACGCAGAACAGGGATCAGATCAGGTTGACGAGCAGCACCTTCCAGGAACTTGCCACCCAGAATACCGATACCGATGGAAGCGCCGATAGCAGCCAGACCCATCATCATTGCAGCAGCGATGTACAGCAGGTCCATGTTCAAGTTTTCCATGAGGATCTCCATTTATTTAGATGTAATTGATTGTATAAAAAGGATTATTTGAGTCGCATCAACCATGGTCTTCCTGTGCCATCGACAGATAGACGATGGTCAGAACCATGAAGATGAATGCCTGCAAAGTGATGATCAAGATGTGGAAAATTGCCCAAGGCACGGACAGGATCCACTGTGACCACCAGGGTAGCAAACCCGCAATCAGGATAAAGATCAGTTCGCCAGCATACATGTTGCCGAACAGTCGAAGACCCAGAGAGACCGGTTTGGATACCAGCGTAACAGTTTCCAGGATGAGGTTAACCGGGATGGCCGCCGGGTGGTTGAAAGGCTGAAGCGTCAGCTCCTTCACAAACCCGCCGATACCCTTGACCTTGATGCTGTAATACAGGATCAAGAAGAACACGCCCAAAGCCATGGACATGGTGATGTTAACGTCAGCAGAGGGAACCACACGCAGATAGGGAATACCCATCAATTGTGCAGCGTGAGGGATAAAGTCAACGGGGATCAGATCCATCAGGTTCATCAGGAAGATCCAGACAAACACAGTCAACCCCAAAGGTGCGATGACCTTGTTGCGACCATGAAAGATGTCTTTGACGTTACCATTCACAAACTCGACCAGCATCTCCACAAAGCACTGCAGCTTACCCGGCACCCCGCTGGTAGCGTTAACGGCTACTTTGCGGAACAGCAGGATAAACAGGGCGCCTAGCACGACGGAGAATACCATTGAGTCGATATTCACCGTCCAGAACCCGGACCCGACTTGAAGGTGGGTCAGGTGGTGGGAGATATATCCCTGAGGAGTCAGGACTTCTCCGGTTGCAGACATGAGTTTTCCTAATAGTGGTTGTTAAGCGTGAATGAGACTATCCACTGTACAACGAGGGCGAGGATATAAGTGGCGAAAAACGAGACGGTAACGACCTCGACTTTCGCACCAAACAACAGAGCAAACAGACCTGCTGTCGAAACGAGCTTAATCCCAGCCCCACCATAAAAGTCCCGCAAAACCAGGCCCACACTCTCGGTTGTCACCTTGCGGCGCAGCACCCAGACAGTAAACAAGGCTTGAGGAACCCAGTACATCCCCCCTCCGTAAAGGGCGGAATAACCGGCGCTGGCACTAATCTGATAAAACCAGACAGCACTCATCGCCAGGATCAGGATGAGCTGACAAACGAGCATAACCCAGGCTAGCGTAAAACCTTCCAAGGCTATTTTCTGCTTCACCAACCTACCCCTGAACATTACAGAACTGTAAAAAATCGGGATCCGAAGACCCCATGTTAACAGCTCTTAAAGCCGGTCAAATTATACCCTTGAGGGCCGCTATTGCAATATGACAAAAATCCTTAATTTTTGCGGCTTTCCGCGGCAAATCAAGGTTATGGCCATATCAAAAGGAATGGATGTTTTATTACTACAAAAAGCGTAAGAATCACGATTCTGACACGCCAAAATAGCCCAATATACGGTCCAAATCGGATAAATTCTCGTAACTTATTACTAACTTTCCGCTATCCCGCTTGCCAGGCTGAAGTTGCACCTGATTGCCAATTTTTTCTGCCAGTTGGCGCTCCAGGTAGCCGATCTGCGGATCACGGGCCGGTTCGACCCTGGCTTTTGCCGGTTCAAGCGCTTTTTGCACCAGCTTCTCGGTATCGCGTACAGTCAGCCCTTTCTGGGCAACCAGCTTGGCCAGTTCGGACTGAGCCTGACCGCTCAGGGCCAGCAGGGCTCGGGCATGACCCATGTCGAGGTCGCCATGCTCGACGAAACGCTTCACGTCGTCGTTGAGCTGGTTGAGACGCAGCAGGTTGGTCACCGTGGTGCGGGACTTGCCCACCGCCTCGGCCACCTGCTGGTGGGTGAGTTCGAATTCGGTCAGTAGTCTTTGTAAAGCGACCGCCTCTTCGATGGCATTGAGGTCTTCCCGCTGGATGTTCTCAATCAGCGCGATGGCAACGGCAGCCTCGTCGGGTACATCCTTGACGATGCAGGGCACCACCTCGAGCCGCGCCAGCTGGGACGCGCGCCAGCGCCGCTCACCGGCAATTATTTCGAAGGATTGTTCGCCGAGAGGGCGTACCACGATGGGCTGGATCACCCCCTGAGCGCGGATGGAGTTGGCAAGCTCTTCCAGTGCATCCTGGGACATATCCTTGCGGGGCTGGTACTTGCCGGACTGCAACCACTCCACCGGCAGCTTGCGCAGCTCGCCCTGATTGGTGGGGGCCATGGCCTCTTCAGTACGTTGATCGCTCATCACCTGTTTCTGGCGGGCAGCCGTGCTGGTACTGAGCAGGGCATCCAGCCCCTTGCCCAGTCCACGTTTTTTCGGAGTCATATGCTCTCTCGGTCTGCGATGGTCGCCTGACGTTCCTGCTCCTGGCGGCGCAGGATCTCGCCAGCCAGTGCCAGGTAGGCCTTGGCGCCCACCGATGATTTGTCATAGTGCATGGCCGGGGCACCGAAACTCGGGGCTTCAGCCAGTCTAACGTTGCGGGGAATGATGGTGCGGTAGACTTTGTCACCAAAGTGCTGTTTTAGCTGATCGGACACATCATTGGCCAGCCGGTTGCGGTGATCGAACATGGTGCGCAGCACCCCTTCGATCTTGAGCTCCGGATTGACCACGGCGGCCAGCTTGCTGATGGTGTCGACCAGGGCGGTGAGCCCCTCCAGCGCGTAATATTCGCATTGCATGGGCACCAACACGGAGTCGGCGGCGGCCATGGCGTTCACGGTCAGCATGTTGAGAGAGGGCGGGCAGTCGATGAAGACGTAGTCGTATTTGTCCCGCACCGAAGCCAGCGCATTGCGCAGGCGGATTTCGCGGGCGAAAAATTCCATCAGACGGATTTCGGCCGCGGTCACGTCGGCGTTGGCGGCGATCAGGTGATACCCCCCGGTGGTTTCGGGGATGATCACTTCGCTGATGGGGGCATCCTCGATCAGCAGCTCATAGGCGGTGCGCTCGACGTCATACTTGTCGACACCGCTGCCCATGGTGGCATTGCCCTGCGGATCCAGATCGATCACCAGCACCTTGCGCCGGGTGGCAGCCATGGAGGCGGCCAGATTCACACAGGTGGTGGTTTTACCTACTCCACCCTTCTGGTTGGCTATGGCGATGACTTTTCCCACACGATCCCCTAAATGAAACTGCGACCCTATTCGGGCTGGATATGTTTGAATTCCAGCAGATGACGTTCGCCTTCCAGCTCCGGCACCCGCAGCTCATGACAGGCTACCAGACGGATATTGGCAGGCAACTGGGCCAGCTCCTCTGCGGGATATTGTCCCTTGAGCGCGAGGAAGCTGCCCTGTTCTGACGGCAGGTGGTGACACCAGCTCAGCATGTCCTCTAGCGAAGCGAACGCTCTGCTGAGTACACCATCAAACCCGACTTCGGGTTGATACTCTTCCACCCGGGATTTGATCGGCGTCACATTGGTCAACCCCAGCTCCAGAATGACCTGGCGGATGAAGTTGATCCGTTTGCCCAGACTGTCTAGCAGAACGAACTGCTTGTCCGGATTGATGATCGCCAGCGGCAATCCCGGCAGGCCGGGACCGGTCCCCACGTCGATGAAGCGCTCACCGTGCAAGTGGGGGCTTACCACCAGGCTATCGAGGATATGCTTGACCAGCATGGCGTCCGGATCTCGCACCGAGGTGAGATTGTAAGCCTTGTTCCACTTGTGCAGCAACTCGACCAACTGCACCAGTTGGCTCTTTTGGGTATCGGTGATAACAATTTCGGCCTGCTTGAGCAGGCCGTTCAATCTTTCCAACATGGGATTCCTCAGGCGGTTTTACGCAGCAGGCCGTGTTTTTTCAGGTGAACCAGCAGGATGGAGATGGCCGCCGGGGTGATGCCGGAGATGCGGGAAGCCTGACCAATGGTCTGCGGCTTGGCATCGTTCAGCTTGGCTTTCACCTCGTTGGAGAGGCCGTTCACCTCGCGATAGTCCAGATCCAGCGGCAGCAGGGTGTTCTCGTTGCGCAGCTGCTTTTCCACTTCATCGTGCTGACGCTCGATGTAACCGGCGTACTTGATCTGGATCTCAACCTGTTCGGCCGCAGCAGGATCGGTCACGGAAGGGCCGACACCCTCGATGGCCATCAGCGCATCATAGGTCACCTCGGGACGACGCAGCAGCTCTTCCAGACTCTGTTCGCGGGTCAGCGGGGTGTTGACCAGGGCGTTGACCGCTTCCAGTGACGGATGTTGCGGGTGGATCCAGGTTGAACGCATGCGCTGACGCTCCAGCTCGACCTGTTCCATCTTGGCGTTGAATTTGCCCCAGCGCTCGTCATCCACCAGACCCAGCTCGCGACCGATGGCGGTCAGACGGATATCGGCGTTGTCTTCCCGCAGCAGCAGGCGGTATTCGGCGCGGCTGGTGAACATGCGGTAAGGCTCGCGGGTCCCCAGGGTGGAGAGATCGTCCATCATCACGCCCATGTAGGCCTGATCCCGACGCGGGTTCCAGGGATCCTTGTCCTGGGCACGCAGCGCGGCGTTCAGACCGGCCATCAGGCCTTGTGCCGCCGCCTCTTCATAACCGGTCGTACCGTTGATCTGGCCAGCAAAGAACAAGTTTGGAATGCACTTGCTCTCCATGTTGGCCTTAAGATCCCGCGGATCGAAGAAATCATATTCGATGGCATAGCCGGGGCGGGTGATGTGGGCGTTCTCGAAGCCGCGCACAGAACGGACGATCTGCACCTGCACGTCAAACGGCAGGCTGGTAGAGATCCCGTTCGGATAGAGTTCGTGGGTGGTCAGGCCTTCCGGCTCGACGAAGATCTGGTGCGCCGTCTTGTCGGCGAAACGGGTGATCTTGTCTTCGATCGACGGGCAGTAGCGCGGGCCGATCCCCTCGATCACCCCGGCATACATGGGGCTGCGATCCAGGTTATTGCGGATCACCTCGTGGGTACGCTCGTTGGTGTGGGTGACGTAGCAGGGCACCTGACGGGGATGCTGGCTGGCATCGCCGATAAACGAGAAGACGGGGCGCGGATCGTCGCCGTGCTGGGCCTGCATCACAGAGAAATCGACGCTGCGAGCATCGATGCGCGGCGGGGTGCCAGTCTTGAGACGATCGATGCGCAGCGGCAGTTCACGCAGGCGCTGGGCCAGAGCGATCGAGGGAGGATCCCCGGCACGACCGCCCTTGTAGTTTTCCATCCCGATGTGGATCAAACCATTCAGGAAGGTACCGACCGTCAGCACCACAGTCTTGCCGCTGATGCGGATCCCGCTCTGGGTGACCACACCGGCAACACGATCCCCATCCATGATCAGATCGTCACAAGCCTGCTGGAAGATCTTCAGGTTCGGGTAGTTCTCCAGCATCTGGCGAACGACAGCCTTGTAGAGCAGGCGATCCGCCTGGGCACGAGTGGCTCGTACTGCCGGGCCCTTGGAGGAGTTGAGGGTGCGGAACTGGATCCCGCCAAGATCGATGGCACGCGCCATGATCCCGCCGAGTGCGTCAACTTCCCTGACCAGGTGTCCCTTGCCGATCCCGCCGATCGCCGGATTACAGGACATGTGTCCCAGCGTATCGATATTGTGGGTCAGCAACAGGGTGTTCATGCCCATACGGGCTGCCGCTGTTGCTGCTTCGGTTCCGGCATGACCGCCACCGACGACGATCACATCAAATTGTTCATGGTATTGCATTGGGATCACCTTGATCTGCACGCCTGAAGATCTTTATTTGCCTAGGCTAAAGGGCGGAACATTCTATCTGTTTCGCGTCCTGAGGGGAACGTCTACTTAACGTTCAGTATGAAGGGAGGATCCACTAATTAGATCTTAAGGATCTTTAGATCGATCTTTTACTGGATCTCTTATTAGGATCCGCCCTTTCTGTTGATAAGCACTTTTTGATCATAAAGATCATTAATTTAAGGACGATCCTAGCTTGTGGAAAAGCTTGGATCCTGGCCCGGTGAACGAGGGGATAACCAGGACTTTTATACACAGAGGTCTGTCGGTCTGGATCTAATACATGGATAACTATAGGTTTTGCAGAGCTTTACACCGTAGTTATGCACATTACCCCTGGGCGTTGTGGGTAACCTTGTAGAACAACTCCCCCGGATCAATCTGTTAATAACATGGTGGATAGTCGATCTGGGGATAAGTGGGGGAGATCAAGCTTTTCTTCAGGATCTCCCGTACGCTGATCAGGCGATCATCGTCATCCAGTCGCGGATCCACACTTCTGCGGCATCTTCGGGGATCTCGTGTTGGGTCACATCGATGTCGAGCCGCTCGCCGATCCGGCTGGCACCGCACTCGGCCAGCAGCCGATCCAGCGTCTTGCCACCTTGGCAAAAGGTGTCATAACTGCTGTCGCCAAGGGCGATCACGCCATATTTCAATGAATTAAGATCCGGATTCTGCTCGGCAAGATCCTTGGCGAAGGGTTGCAGGTTATCGGGCACATCCCCGGCACCATGGGTGGAAGTGACCACCAGCAGGATGGATCCCGCATCATCCAGCACCTCTGCCAGCTTGGCCGGGTTGTGGATCCGGGTCTGGTGGCCAGCCTGTTCCAGCAGGTTGGCGACGTGGTCTGCGACATATTCGGCGGCGCCCAGCATGGAGCCGACGACGAGATTGAGTTTGGCCATGGAATGGATCCTGATTTCAGACAAAGAAACGGAAAGCCGGATTCTACCGCCAAAGGGTGTGGATAAATATGGATAAAGCTTGGGGATAATGGATCCAGTCAGATAATGCCACCGGATCCATCCTGCCGATCTTTTTTCTGCTTCTTTATATTCCTCTCCATTTTCTTCTCCGCTCATAGCTCTCCTGATGGCTCCCATCTCCCGCGGAATTCTGCCAACGATGCAGTCAGATAACAATGTAGATGCAAATGATTAGCAATTATTGAATCGATTCGATCACGGCTCCTGTAGTAGGATTGCGCTGCTTTATTCGCCCATGGAACAGGGTGATGTCGTGACAAACGACCAAAAATAACAATTAAAACAACATAACTCATTGATAAACGAGACTTTATATGATTGCGCAAAAATACACTACAGGACCCGGCAAGAAGGGCGCCTTCGGCGTGCTTTCGCTCTCCGGTTTGCTCGTCTCCCTGCCGCTGATGGCCGAACAAACCACCGCTGAGCTGCCCAAAGCCAGCGAAACCATGGTGGTGACAGGTACGGCCATGAAGGTGGAAGTGCCGATGGCCGAGACCCCTCGCGCCGTCTCCGTGGTTAATCGCGAGGAACTGGATCAGCACGCCGTGTTGCAGCTGGATGAAGCGATTCGCTACCGTTCCGGCGTATTGACCGGCCTCTATGGCTCAGACAACAACACTGACTGGTTCAAGGTGCGTGGCTTCGATGCCGCCTCTTATCTGGATGGCAACCGGTTGTTTGGCACCGGCTACTACGTCTGGACGCCGGAACCGTTCGGTCTGGAGAGTGTGGAAGTGCTGAAGGGGCCAGCCTCGATCCTTTACGGTGAGGCACCTCCGGGTGGGGTGATCAATGCCATCAGCAAGCGGCCGACCGCCACGCCGCAAGGGCAGGTGGATCTGCAGCTTGGCAGCCGGGATCATCGTCAGGTCGGGGTGGACGTCTCTGACGCGCTCTCCGACAACAGCCGCTACCGCATGGTTGCTCTTTATAAAGAGCGTGATGGCGTGCTTACCGGCACCTACAACGATCGGGTTTATCTGGCGCCGAGCGTCACCTTCGATCTTTCGGATCGTACCAGCCTGACCCTGCTGGCCAGTTTTCTGCACGACGAAGGGGTCCCGACCAACGGCTTCTTCCCGGTCTATGGCACCCTGAATACGTCAGGTGGCCAGATTGATCCCTCCACCAACCTGAGCCAGCCGGATTACGATCGCAACCGCAATACCCAGATCTCCACCGGTTACGAGCTGGCCCACCAGCTCAACCAGACCTGGGAGTTCAAGCAGAACGTACGCTTCAACTACAACGATCTGCTGCTGCGCCAGACCTATATCTTCCCGACCTATGAAGGCACAACTGCCAGTCGTGGCCTGGTTTACCGTGATGGCAATACCAAGAGTGCCACCATGGATAACCAGATGGTGGGCTACTGGAACACCGACAGCACCGAGCAGACCTTGTTGCTGGGAGTTGATCTGCAGCGTCATGTCAATGAAGGGGTCGAGGCCGACAACTACGGTATGGGCTCCATCAATACCATGAACCCGGATTACAGCGGCTTCCCCGGTTTTGATGAGTCGACTGCTACTCACCAGAAGAGCAGCAAGGGCCAGAGCGGCCTCTATGCCCAGCACCAGATCCGCTGGGACGATCGCTGGTTGTTGACTGCCGGTGGCCGTTTTGACTATGTGGAGACCCACAACACCAATACCAGCAAGGACGAGCGCCAGTACGATCACGAGCTATCCCTCTCGGGCAGCCTGATGTATCTGGCTGACAACGGCCTCTCTCCCTACTTTGCCTATGCCGAGTCGTTCGAGGTGCTGCCGGGGATCGATCCCAACACCAAGAGTTCCTACAAGCCGCTCAAGGGCAAGCTCTACGAGACCGGCGTGAAGTATGCGCCTGCCTTCCTCGACGGTTACATCAATCTGGCGCTGTTCGATCTGGCTCAGACCAACTCGCTGGTCTCTACCGGTTCCGGCCAGCAGACCCAGGCGGGTGAAGTGACCTCTCAGGGGGTTGAGCTGGAAGGGAGCGTGCAGGTGACAGATGCGCTGCGTCTGACCGCTGCTTATACCTACACAGATGCCAAAACCAACGACACCGGCAGTGGCGATCGCCGTGCCAGCCTGATCCCTCGCCACCAAGCCTCCTTCTGGGGCAACTACAAGGTGCAGCAAGGGGTGGCTTCGGGTCTGGAGCTGGGTACCGGTGTACGTTATACCGGTTCCAGCGTGGGTATTGGCGCCGTGAATGCGGACTATACCCCCATCTACGGCTCTGCCGAGGTGCCGGCCCATACCGTCTGGGATGCGATGATCGGGTATGACTTTGCCAAGAACTGGCGTGCCCAGCTCAACGTCAACAACCTGCTGGGTGAAACCTACGTGGCCAGTTGTGACTACTACTGCTACTACGGCGAGCCGCGCAGCGTAGTGGGCAGCATCAACTACCGCTGGTAATCGAAGTCGGGTGGGAACCAGATTCCCGCCCTTCTTTTCACCCGCAGTTGTTCTGATCTCTCTGGAATACCGGTCCGTTATGGAACTCTTTTCTCTGGTTTATCGCCAATATCGTTGGCCCTTCATCGCCATTACCCTGCTCAGTCTGCTCAGTGCAGTCAGCGGGATTGGCGTCATTGCCTTTATCAATCTGTCTCTTATCGAATCTATAGGTGATCCGCTGCCGATCCTCGGTCAGCTGGTCGGCCTGATTGTGTTGCTGCTGGTGATCACACTCGGATCTCAGCTGGCCCTGACCACTCTCGGTCACCATTTTGTCTACCGGTTGCGCGGCCGTCTGCTCAAGCAACTGCTGGATACCGATGTCGCCCGCATCCGCCAGATTGGTCAGGGGCCGCTGCTGGCCTCCCTCTCCAGCGATATCGGCCAGATCACCATCGCCTTCGTGCGCCTGCCTGAGCTGGTGCAGGGGCTGGTGCTCACGCTGGGTTCTGCCCTCTATCTCGGCTGGCTCTCTCCGGCCCTGCTCGGGGTGACCGCGCTCTGGGTCACCGTCACCATGGTGGTGGGCTGGTTGCTGGTGAACCGTGTTTATCGCCATCTCTCCCACATGCGTCAGGCCGAAGATCGGCTCTATCAGAACTATCAGGCCATCATCGCCGGCAGCAAGGAGCTGGCGCTCAACCTCGAGCGGGCTCACTTCGTTTACCACCAGCTCTATGAGCAAAATGCCCGTGACTACCGCCAGCAGATCATTCGCGCCGACACCTATCACCTGAGCGCGGTGAACTGGTCGAATATCATGATGCTGGGGGCCATCGGTCTGGTCTTCTTTCTGGCCAACGGCCTTGGCTGGGCCAACACCAATGTGGCCGCCACCTTCGCCCTGACCCTGCTGTTCCTGCGCACCCCGCTGTTGCAGGGGATTGGCGCCCTGCCGACCCTGCTTGCCGCTCAGGTGGCGTTCGACAAGATAGCCGCCCTCAATCTGGCCGAGCCGGATGCGGACTTCCCGCTGCCGCCCGCCATCCGCCCCTGGCAGCGTATCGAGTTGGAGCAGGTGAGCTTTCACTATCAGGGGGAGGGCGGTTTTGCCGTCGGCCCCATCGATCTGGTCATCGAAAAGGGGGAGCAGATCTTCATCATCGGTGGCAATGGCTCCGGCAAGTCGACCCTGGCCATGCTGCTGATCGGCCTCTATCAACCGGTATCGGGCCGCATCCTGTTGGATGGTGAACCCGTCACCGATCGCAACGGCTATCTGGCGCTCTTCTCCGCCATCTTCACCGACTATCACCTGTTCCAGCACCTGCTGGGGCCGGAACCCAAGGATGAGCTGGTGGCCGAGTGGCTGGAGCGGTTGCAGATGGGCAGCAAGCTCACCATCAAGGATGGCTTTATCGCCGATATCGATCTCTCCCAAGGGCAGCGCAAGCGGGTCGCCCTGCTGCTGGCGCTGGCCGAGCAGCGCGAGGTGATGCTGTTTGACGAGTGGGCTGCGGATCAGGATCCCCAGTTCCGCCGCATCTTCTATCAGGTGCTGTTGCCGCGCCTCAAGGAGATGGGCAAGACAGTGATTGCCATCAGTCACGACGATCACTACTTCCCGCTGGCAGATCGCCTGCTGGAGATGCGCCAGGGCCAGCTCACTGAGCTGACCGGGGCGCGCCGCGCCGCAGTGAGCCGCGATGCGATCGCCCATCTGGATTGCGAGGTGCCGGCTTGATACCGGCACCGATGAGACTGGCGGCAAGCCAGCACAGGAATTGCTTATGTTCGAGATGAAATCAGCCAGCTTCACGGTCAATGACCGCACGCTGCTGCACCCCACCGACCTGCGTTTTGAGCAGGGACAGGTCTATGGCCTCATCGGCCACAATGGTTCGGGCAAATCGACCCTGCTCAAGCTGCTGGCACGCCAGCAACCCTTGAGTGATGGAGAGATCCTGTTCGATGGCAAGCCGCTACCCGAATGGGGCAACCGGGAGTTCGCCCGTCAGGTGGCCTATCTGCCCCAGCATCTGCCGAGCGCTGAGAATCTGCTCGGGCGGGAGCTGGTGGAGATGGGCCGCTATCCCTGGCGCGGCCTGCTGGGCCGGATGGGGGCGGAGGATCACCGCCAGGTCGATCGGGCCATCGCCCTTACCCATACCGAACGCTTTGCCGATCGGCTGGTGGATACCCTCTCCGGCGGCGAGCGGGGGCGGGTCTGGCTGGCGATGCTGCTGGCCCAGGAGAGCCGTTTTATCCTGCTGGACGAGCCGCTGGCCGCGCTGGATGTGGCCCATCAGGTGGAGGTGCTGACGCTCGTCAAGCAGTTGAGCCGTCAGCTAAACCTTGGGGTCATCATCGTCATTCACGACATCAATATGGCCTCCCGCTTCTGTGATCGGCTGGTGGCGCTCCACTCCGGCCGCCTGCTTACCCACGGTGAACCTGAGGGGCTCATGACCAGCGAGACCCTGCACGCTATCTATGGCATTCCGATGGAGGTCATTCGCCACCCGGCTCATGCTCATCCCATCGCCATCGTCTGACCGGGGGGCTCTCTTGAACCGTTTATTGAAGAAGATGGCACCCTGCCTTATTAGCCTGCTGCTGCCACTAGCGGCGCAGGCCGACACATCCCCGATCGCCTCTGCATCGCTACCCCGTATCGCCACTGTCGACTGGACCATAGCCGAAACCCTGCTGGCGCTCGGGGTGACGCCGCTGGCGGTGGGGGATGTTGGCCCCTATCAGGCATGGGTTGGCGAGCCACGGCTACCCGCCGGGGTGGTGGATATCGGCCTGCGCACCCAGCCCAACCGTGAGCTGCTGACGGAGCTCAAACCCGATCGCATCCTCATCTCGCCGCTGGCGGCCCCGCTGGCGCCAACTCTTTCCCGCATCGCGCCGGTGAGCACCATCGCCCTCTATGATGGGCAAACCGATCTGTGGCAGCGGTTGCACGAGGTGACCCTGACCCTCGCCCGTATGGTGGGCAAAACCGCCGAGGGCGAACGGCTGCTGGCCGGGCTGGATCGGGATCTCGCCAGTATGCAGGCCAGATTGCCTGCGGATCTGTCGCCCCTGCTGGTGGTGCAGTTTATCGATGAGCGCCATGTGCGGGTGTTTGGTCGCCACAGCCTGTTCGATGCGGTGATGACGCGGCTTGGGCTGCGCAATGGCTGGCAGGAGCAGACCAATGACTGGGGTTTCTCGGTGGTCAGCATCGAGCAGTTTATGACCTTGCCAACCGCGCGGCTGGTGGTGGTCGATCCCATCCCGGTAGGGGTGAGTGAACGGCTGCAGGAGCCTGGGCTGTGGCAGCATCTGCCGCTGGTTCGGCAGGCACCTGTGCTGCATCTGCCTGCGGTCTGGAGTTTTGGCGGCGTACTTGCCGCTCGCCGTTTCGCCGGTCTGCTCAGTGATGCATTGCTGCAAGATGCCGAGCGTATGGGGGCGAGCCGATGAAGCGACTGCTCACATCGCCGCTGCTGCGACCGGTCTCGATCCTGCTGGGGTTGACCCTCTCGCTCGCGTATTGGGAGCTGGCTCGCCAGCTGCCCGGTGCGATCTGGTGGCAGAGTATCTTCGCCCCCAATCTGGATGACGTCAGCCAAGCAGTGGTGCATTTCAGCTGGCTGCCCCGTTTGGTGGTCACCCTGCTGGCTGGGGCGGCGCTCGGGCTGGCAGGTACCCTGATGCAGCAGGTGCTGCGCAATCCACTCGCGTCACCCACCACTCTTGGGGTTGCCTCCGGCGCCCAGCTGGCGCTGATGATGGTGACCCTGTTTGCCCCCTCCTGGTTGCTGTTGGGGCGGGAGTGGATCGCCATGGCCGGTGGCAGCCTCGCGATGGCACTGGTGTTTGCTCTGGCCTGGCGTCGCCAGCTCAATCCGGTGGTCATCGTCTTTGCCGGGCTGGTGATCAACCTCTATCTGGCGGCCATCAGCATGGGGCTCTTGCTGTTCTTTCAGGAGGAGCTGAAAGGCTTGCTGGTGTGGGGCAGTGGCTCGCTAGTGCAGAACAGCTGGAGCGGGGTGAGTTACCTGTTACCCCGCCTGCTGGTAGCCGCTGCGCTGGCCGTTGTGCTGGTACGCCCGCTGGCAGTGCTGGAGCTGGATGATGCCAGCGCCCGCAGTCTGGGGGTCTCCCTTCAGCATCTGCGTTTTGCCGGACTTGGACTGGCGGTGTTTGTCACCGCTTGCGTGGTGAGCGTGGTGGGGCTGATCGGCTTTATCGGGCTGGCCGCACCCGCCATGGTGCGGCTGCTCGGGATCCGCCAGCTCGGCCAGCAGCTGTTGTGGGCACCGATCCTCGGCGCCCTGCTGCTGGCAGCGACCGATCTGCTACTGCAGAGCCTGAGCCGCTTCTGGCCAGTCTTGATCCCCACCGGCGCCATGACCGCCCTGCTGGGGGCGCCGCTGCTGCTCTGGCTGATCCCGCGCCTTGGCATCAAGTCGGGTACGCCTAAGGCTAACGCCGCCCTGCTGGTGGCCCGCCATCCGGCACCGGCTCGCCTTATCGGCCTGTTGCTGGTCGGGTTGCTGCTGGCCGTGGTCGCCTCCCTGCTGGTTGGGCAGGGAATGACGGGCTGGAGTTGGCCGAGCTGGCTCCGCTGGCAGGCCCAGCTGGAGTGGCGGCTGCCGCGCTCTCTGGCGGCGGGGGCGGCTGGCGTGCTGCTGGCGCTGGCGGGCACCCTGTTGCAGCGGGTCAGCAACAATCCTATGGCGAGCCCGGAGCTGCTGGGGGTGAGCGGCGGCACCTTTATGGGGGTGATTGCCACGGCGCTGCTGCTGCCCGCGTTGCCTTTGCCGCTGATGCTGGCCGGTGGCCTGCTCGGTGCCTTCGGCTGCCTGTTGCTGCTGGTGGTGGTCAATCGCAAGCACGGCTTCCAGCCGGAGCGGATCCTGCTCTCAGGTATTGCCATCACGGCACTGTTTGAACCGCTGCAGGCCATCGCGCTGGCCAACGGTGACCTGCGGGTGCAGCAACTGCTCTCCTGGATGTCCGGCTCCACCTACTACGTCACCCTGCCGGTGGCCTATGGGTTGGTGGGGCTGGCGCTGTTAATGCTGGCTGGTTGCCTGTTGGTGAGCCGCTGGCTCGATCTGATGCCGATGGGGGCGGCGGTAGCCACTGCACTCGGTATTCGCCTCAACCGTGCCCAGCTCGCCATCCTGCTGCTGGTGGCTGTGCTCACTGCCAGCGCCACCCTGGTGGTCGGGCCGCTCTCATTCGTCGGTCTTCTGGCGCCACATATGGCCAAGCTGATGGGTCTGGTGCGGGCTCGCTGGCACCTGCTTGGGGCCGCCGCTTCCGGTGCCCTGTTGATGGTATCGGCGGACTGGGTCGGCCAGCAGATCCTCTTCCCGCAGGAGGTGCCGGTCGGACTGGTCTCCACCCTGTTAGGGGGCGCTTACTTCATGTGGTGCCTGCGTCGCCTCTAGGTTGGCGGACAAAAAACGCACAACAAAAAGCCCGGGATGAACCCGGGCTTTTTGTTGCCTGCTGTGCGGAGAGTTACTTGCCGATGCAGAAGCTGGAGAAGATACGGCCCAGCAGATCGTCGGAGCTGAATTCACCGGTGATCTCGGAGAGGGACTCCTGTGCGAGGCGCAACTCTTCGGCCACCAGCTCGCCAGCCACGAACACTTCCAGTTGCTCTTTGGCCACCAGCAGGCGCTCGGCGGCGCGCTCCAGCGCATCCAGATGGCGGCGGCGGGCCATAAAGCCCCCTTCGGTGTTGCCCTGGAAGCCCATGCAGGCTTTCAGGTGCTCGCGCAGGGCAGGCAGCCCCAGCTCGGTCTTGGCGGAGATACGGTAGACGGCGTGGCCCAGCTCCTGGCTCGGTGCCAGATCCTCGCCGGTCAGGTCGGCCTTGTTGCGAATGACGGTGAGGCCGATGTTTTTTGGCAACCGATCAACAAATTCCGGCCAGATCTCTCGCGGGTCAACCGCATCCGTGGTGGTGCCATCCACCATAAACAGCACCCGATCGGCCTGTTCGATCTCGGCCCAGGCGCGCTCGATACCGATCTGCTCCACCTTGTCCTGAGTGTCGCGCAGACCGGCGGTGTCGATGATGTGCAGCGGCATGCCATCGAGATGGATATGCTCGCGCAGCACGTCGCGGGTGGTACCGGCAATCTCGGTGACGATGGCCGACTCACGGCCCGCCAGGGCATTTAGCAGGCTCGATTTGCCGGCGTTGGGACGACCGGCGATCACCACCTTCATCCCTTCCCGCAGCAGGGCGCCCTGTTTGGCTTCCCCGCGCACGTCGTCCAGCTCGGACATGATGCTGTAGAGGTCGCCCGCCACCTTGCCGTCGGAGAGGAAGTCGATCTCCTCGTCCGGGAAGTCGATGGCCGCTTCCACATAGATGCGCAGCCGGATCAGGCTCTCCACCAGTTGCTGGATTTTGCTGGAGAACTGCCCCTGCAGGGAGTGCATGGCGCTGCGGGCGGCCTGTTCGCTGGAGGCTTCGATAAGGTCAGCGATAGCTTCGGCCTGGGCCAGATCCAGCTTGTCGTTGATGAAGGCGCGCTCGCTGAACTCGCCGGGGCGGGCAGTGCGGATGCCATCGATTTTCAGAATGCGGCGGATCAGCATGTCCATGATGACGGGGCCGCCGTGGCCCTGCAGCTCCAGCACATCCTCGCCGGTGAAGCTGTTGGGGGCTTTGAACAGCAGGGCGATGCCCTGATCCAGTACCTGGCCTTGCTCATCCTTGAACGGCAGATATTCGGCGTAGCGCACCCGAGGGAGCTTGCCGAGCACTATCTCGGCGACCTGTTCGGCGGCGGGGCCGGAGACCCGGACTATGCCGACGCCACCACGGCCTGGCGCGGTGGCCTGGGCCACGATCGTATCTGTTGTCATCTTGCTTGGCTCGTTTGTTCGCTGATAGGAAAACGTAGTGGGAGACATTGTAATAAAAAAGGCGGCCCGAAGGCCGCCTCTTTTGTCATCACGGGAAGATTAGCTGCGTGAATGCAGTCCTTTCTTCTCCAGCTGACGATAGATGATGGTCTGCTGGATGATGGAGATGACGTTGCTCACCAGCCAGTAGAGAGTCAGGCCAGCCGGGAACCAGAGGAACATGAAAGTGAAGATGATCGGCATGAACTGCATCACTTTCTGCTGCATCGGGTCGGTTACGGTGGTCGGGCTCATCTTCTGCAGATACCACATGGAGGCACCCATGAGGATTGGCAGCACGAAGAAGGGGTCCTTGACTGACAGGTCAGTGATCCACAGGGCAAACGGCGCGTGACGCAGTTCAACGGACTCCATCAGTGCCCAGTAAAGGGCGATGAAGATCGGCATCTGAACCAGGATCGGCAGGCAGCCACCCAGCGGGTTGACCTTCTCCTTCTTGTACAGCTCCATCATGCCCTGAGACATCTTCTGGCGGTCATCGCCGAAGCGCTCGCGCAGGGCCGCAATCTTGGGTTGCAGCATGCGCATCTTGGCCATGGAGGTGTACTGGGCCTTGGTCAGCGGGAACATGATGCCGCGTACCAGCAGGGTCAGCATGATGATGGCCAGACCCCAGTTCTGGACGAAACCGTGGAACACGGTCAGCAGCCAGTGCAGCGGTTGGGCGATGAACCACAGCCAGCCGTAGTCGACGGTCAGGTCGAGATGGTTAGCCACCTTGGCCATCTGGTCTTGCAGCTTGGGGCCAACCCACAGTTTGCTGGTCACTTCGGCCTGTTGACCGGCAGCCACGTCAACCATCGGCGCCTTGTAACCGATGATGGCCTGGCCTTTGCCAGGGATCACGCGGCTGTAGAAGCTGTTGGTATCGTTGGCATTCGGAGCCCAGGCAGAAACGAAGTAGTGTTGCAGCATGGCGACCCAACCACCCTTGGTGGTCTTGTTCAGGTCGGCATCCTTCATCTCGTCGAAGGTGTACTTCTTGTAGCGGGTATCTTCAGTGGAGAAGGCACCACCACGGTAAGCGCTGGCTACCATGGCATGACCTTCCTGATCCTTCGGTGTGGCTACGGTCTGCTTCAGCTGACCATAGAACTGCACCTGAACCGGCTCGGCAGATTTGTTGTCGATCTTGTAATCAACGCCAACGGCATAGTCGCCACGCTTGAGGATGAACTCCTTGGTGAAGACCACGCCCTTGCTGTCGGTCCAGGTCATCGGAACGACGACTTGATCCTGACCATCGGCCAGCTGATAGCTGGTCTGGGCGGCTTCATAGGTAGGACGACCTTCGGCCTGACTGTCCGGACCATTGCGACCCACCAGACCGCTCTGGGCGATATAGAGGTGCTCAGGCTTGCTGGTCAGCAGCACGAACGGTTGGTCCTTGCCCTCTTCCAGTTTGTGAGACAGCAGTTCGGCAGACACGATGTCGCCACCCTGGGTATCCAGGGTCAGCTTGAGCACGTCAGAGGAGACGGTGATCAGCTTGCGTGCGGCAGTCGCATTGGCTTGCTCGGAAACCTGAGGAATATCACCGGTCTGACCGGCTTCAGGTACGAAATGTTCGGTTTGGGCCACGGTAGTCGGGGCCGGCTTCGGAGCCTTGTCGGACTCCCACTGTTGCCAGAGCAGAAAGCTCACGAACAGCAAACCGATCAGGAGTAGATTGCGTTGTGATTCCATAGTTTTCAGTTTCTTCGCTTTGGTTGCGGAACCGGGTCATAACCACCCTCGGATAAGGGATGGCATTTTAATAGACGTTTGCTGGCTAACCAAACGCCTTTTATGAAACCGTGAAGTCGGATGGCTTCTATCGCAAATTGGGAACAAGTTGGGGTAAAACGGCAGCGCGGCCCGAGCAGAGGGCTAATGATTAGCTGATACAGGCGTATCAGTTTGATAGCTACCCATTGCAACGGCGTGACAGGGTGCGCCATAGCTTTTCCAGTAACTTGAACAGTTCCTCGTTATCCATCTCTTTCACACCGGCCTTGGCGATCACCACGATGTCGATAGCGGGCAGCTGATGTTGTTTGAGGCGGAAACTTTCCCGAACCACCCGTTTGACACGATTACGCCAAACGGCACGCTTGAGTGCTTTTTTGGGCACAGCGAGACCAAGACGAGGGTGTTCGAGCGAATTGGGAGAAGCGAGAAGGGTAATCTGCGGAGAGGCGGCCCGGACAGGCTCGGCGAAAACGCGTTTGAAGTGTTCGGGAGTTAACAGACGTAACTCCCGAGAGAAGGTGTGCTGGGTAGGCATTAGACTACCAGGCGGGCACGACCCTTGGCACGACGAGCGGCCAGAACTTTACGACCGTTGGCAGTTGCCATGCGGGCGCGGAAACCGTGAGAGCGCTTGCGCTTCAGGTTGGACGGTTGAAAAGTACGTTTCATGATTCGATTCCGTATTTCTGTACAGTTTTGATTGTCACACTTAGCCGACGCGCCAGCTATAGCGTGTGACGACTAGCAAAAGAGGCCGAATTCTAAACAGAGTTCGGCTTTTAGTCAATCCGCCGTTCCCTCTCATCCTGCCGTGGTCTTGAAAAGGCCACTGCCGAGCGTGAGGATCCAGAGGATCAAGGGCTCCGGATTATACTGGCAACCCGGGGTTAAACAAGGGATCCCTCAATAAAAAAGGCGGCCAGGCCGCCAAAGAGAGAGCTATTTAAGGACTTTCCGCAAGAACTCCCGGGTACGGGGATCCTTGGGATCGACCAATATCTGATCCGGCGGGCCCTGCTCGACGATCCGTCCTCCTTCCATGAAGATCACCCGATCGGCAACATCACGAGCAAATTCAATCTCATGAGTCACCACCACCATGGTCTGGTGCTGGCGGGCCAACTCTTTCATCAGTCCCAAAACCTCGTCGACCCACTCGGGATCGAGGGCCGAGGTGGGCTCGTCAAACAGGATCACCTTGGAGTGTGCCGCCATGGCGCGGCCAATGCCGACCCGCTGCTGCTGGCCGCCGGAGAGGGAGGCCGGATAGGCATCCTGCTTGTCGGCGAGGCCAATGTCCTTGAGGATGCCGAGCGCTGTGGCGCGGGCCTCCGCTTTTGGCTGCTTCCAGACGGTGATCAGCCCTTCGGCGATGTTGTCGAGCGCCGTCTTGTTGGCAAACAGGGCGTAGTTCTGGAACACGAAGGAGGCCCGCTTGCGCAGCTCGATCGCCTGCTGTTCGCTGGCCTTGGCCAGATTCAGCTTGAGATCGTCGATGGCCAGGGTGCCCGCATCCGGGGTCTCCAGCAGGTTCAGGCAGCGCAACAGGGTCGACTTGCCGGTGCCGGAGGGGCCGATGATGACGACAATTTCCCCCTTTTTGACCTCCAGATCGATGCCGTTGAGCACCTGATTGCCGTGATATGCCTTGGAGAGGCCGGTTAGCTTGATCATGAGAGCCCTCCTTTAATAGGCACGGTTAAGACGAATTTCCAGCAGATGCTGCAAGCGGGTAAAGAAGATCACCACTACCCAGTAGATCAGCGCCACCGCCATAAAGCTCTCGAAGAACTTGAAGGAGGAGGAGGCTTCCATCTGCGCTTTGCCCATGATCTCGGCCACTCCCAGGGTGAACGCCAGCGAGGTGCTTTTGATCATGTCGATGAAGTAGTTCATCAGCGACGGGGTGGCGATACGGGCCGCCTGCGGCAGGATGATCCGCTGCATCGCCTGATAACGGCTCATGCCGATACTGAGCGCCGCCTCCATCTGGCTCTTGTGGATACCCAGGATCGACGCTCTGATCGACTCGGCCATGTAGGCGGCAAAGTGGAGGGTCAGACCTATGATGGCGGCGGTAAAGGCATCCATCCCGGAAAATACGTGGAACAGTTGTGGCAGCCCGTAATAGAGCAGAAACAGCTGGACGAGCAGCGGTGTACCCCGAAAGAACGAGATATAGAGCATCGCCAGCCAGTGGATCACGGGGATGCGAAAGACCCGTACTATCGCCAGTGCCAGCGAGAGTACGAGTGCCAACGCGAATCCCCACAGGGCCATCTCCATCGTGGTGCCCAGATATTTGAGCAGGATGGGAAACAGCCCCAGCGTGTATTCGAGGTCAAATTCCATCATTTATTTGTCGGTGATGTCGGAAGCGAACCATTTCTCGGAGATCTGACGCAGGGAGCCATCCTTGCGCATGGCAGTCAGGGCCTCGTCGACCTTCTTCAGCAGCGCCTGCTTCTCCGGGGTCTTCAGGAAGGGCAGGGCGTTCTCGATAGTCTCGAACGGTGCGCCAGCCTGTTGCAGCGGCAGCTTGGACTCCTTGATCAGCTGGGCGGTGGAGACGCGGTCCATCACGAAGGCGTCGATGCGACCCAGGGCGACATCCTGCTCGAAGGCGGAGTCATAGGTGCGGATATCGATCTTCTTGTTCGGGTCGTTCTTGCGCAGCAGCTCTTCGAAGTTGGAACCCAGGTTCACGGCCACCTTCTTGCCTTCCAGATCCTTGATGCCATGAATGGTGCTGTTGCCCTTGCGTACTACGATCTGGGCGCCGTCATAGACGTAAGGCTGGGAGAAGTCGTACTTAGCCTTGCGCTCGTCGGTGATGGTGATCTGGTTGGAGATAGTATCGATGCGGCCAGTTTCCAGCATGCCGAACAGGCCGGAGAAGCTGGCAGTCACGAATTCGACCTTGTAGCCGGTACGCTCGCCGATCTGGTTCCACATATCCACTTCAAAGCCCTGCAGCTTGTCCTGCTTGACGAAGGTGAACGGGAAATATTTGCCAGACATGCCGACCTTGATGGTCTCCTGGGCGATGGCCTGACCGGACAGGGTGGCGAGCAGGATGGCTGCGCCGGAAATCAGTTTGATGGATGTTTTCATGGTGTTTCTCTCTCTCAATGTCTTGTATTTGTAGTTGTAATAACTGGTTTGGCCCTGATGTTATTGGAATAAAATTTAAAAAATAAATGACATTTGGTTATATGAAATAACAGGAGAGAAGCACGGGATCGACCAATCCGGACGGTGGATCAAGCTGTGGGTAACTTTGGGGATGAAATCCGATCCAAAGGCGCTGGATCCTTGAAAGTCAAGGATCTTATTTGCTGGATCCACCGGGCGATGGCTGGAGATCCGGCGGCTAAAAACGTAGAATAGCCGGTCTTTAGTTAATCAATCGACAGGAGTTTAGAGTGACTGCTTCGCTATGGCAGCAGTGCCTTAACCGGCTGCAAGATGAGTTGCCCTCGGCAGAATTCAGCATGTGGATCCGGCCGCTTCAAGCGGAGTTGAGTGACAATACTCTGACCCTGTATGCACCGAATCGCTTTGTTCTGGACTGGGTACGAGACAAGTATCTCATCCGGGTTAACGGCATCATCAACGAACTCTGCGGGGTCGACGGCCCCGCCCTGCGTTTTGATATAGGCAATCGTCCCCATCCTGTTGCTGTCGCCAGAGCGCCGGTACAGGGTGCCGCGCCTGTGAATAACTTGCAGAAGAGCTGGGAAAGCAAGGCTGAAGCCAAGCCCGAGCCGAACCACAAGAGCAACACCAACGTGAACTATACCTTCGAGAATTTCGTCGAGGGTAAGTCCAACCAGTTGGCGCGTGCGGCTGCCCGTCAGGTAGCGGACAATCCGGGTGGTGCTTACAACCCGCTGTTCCTCTATGGCGGCACCGGCCTTGGTAAAACCCACCTGCTGCACGCCGTTGGCAATGCCATCAAGGAGAGTAAAAAAGATGCCAAAGTCATCTATATGCACTCCGAGCGGTTTGTTCAGGACATGGTGAAAGCGCTGCAAAACAACGCCATTGAAGAGTTCAAGCGTTACTACCGCAGCGTCGATGCCCTGCTCATCGATGACATCCAGTTCTTCGCCAACAAGGAGCGCTCCCAGGAGGAGTTCTTCCATACCTTCAATGCCTTGCTGGAAGGTAACCAGCAGATCATCCTGACCTCGGATCGCTATCCGAAGGAGATCAACGGTGTCGAGGATCGCCTCAAGTCCCGCTTCGGCTGGGGCCTGACCGTGGCGATCGAACCGCCGGAGCTGGAGACCCGTGTCGCGATCCTGATGCGCAAGGCAGACGAGAACCAGATCCATCTGCCGGACGAAGTGGCCTTCTTCATTGCCAAACGTCTGCGATCCAACGTCCGTGAACTGGAAGGCGCCCTCAACCGGGTGATCGCCAACGCCAACTTCACCGGCCGTGCCATCAATATTGATTTCGTGCGCGAAGCGCTGCGCGACCTGTTGGCACTGCAGGAGAAGCTGGTCACCATCGACAACATCCAGAAGACGGTGGCGGAGTACTACAAGATCAAGCTGGCGGATCTTCTCTCCAAGCGTCGTTCCCGCTCTGTTGCCCGTCCGCGCCAACTGGCGATGGCACTGGCCAAGGAGCTGACCAACCACAGTTTGCCGGAGATAGGTGATGCCTTTGGTGGTCGTGACCACACTACCGTTCTTCATGCCTGCCGCAAGATCGAGCAGCTGAAGGAGGAGAGTCACGACATCAAGGAGGACTATTCCAACCTGATCCGTACCCTTTCTTCCTGATAACGGAATCGAGTGGACAGATGCAGCGCGAATATTCCAACCTGATCCGAATCTTTTCCTCCTAATCACAACGGAGAGCACAGATGCAGCTCGAAATTAGCCGTGAGGCCCTGTTACGTCCTCTGCAGCTGGTGTCCGGCGCCCTCGGCGGCCGACCGACCCTGCCGATCCTCGGCAACGTGCTGCTTGATGTCAGCAACGGTCTGCTGTCACTGACCGGTACCGATCTCGAAGTAGAGATGATCGGTCAGGTCTATCTGAACGGGGCCAGCGAAGATGGCCGCACCACAGTACCGGCGCGCAAGCTGCTGGATATCTGCCGTGGTCTGCCGGAAGGCGCCGAGATCCGTCTCAATACCGAAGGGGAGCGCCTGATCATCCGATCCGGTCGCTCCCGCTTCAACCTCTCGACCCTGCCGGCGACCGAGTATCCGAACATTGAAGATTGGGAATCCGTGCTCGAGTTCGATATCAGCCAGCTGGAGCTGAAGAAGCTGATCGATGCGACCCAGTTCTCCATGGCCAGCCAGGACGTGCGTTACTACCTGAACGGCATGCTGTTCGAGAGTGAAGGTCACGGTCTGCGTACCGTAGCGACCGACGGTCACCGTCTGGCCACCTGCCGCCGCGAGGTAGTAGGGGAATCGCTGCCCGATCATCAGGTTATCCTGCCGCGCAAAGGGGTATTGGAGCTGGTGCGTCTGCTGGAGGCGGAAGACAAGCCGGTGCGGCTGCAGATCGGTCGCAGCAACCTGCGTGCTGCGCTGGACGGCTTCATCTTCACCTCCAAGCTGGTGGATGGCCGCTTCCCGGACTGGCGCCGCGTCATTCCGCGCAACAGCGACAAGGCCCTCATCGCCGGCCGTGAGGATCTGCGTCAGGCGTTTGCCCGCGCCGCCATCCTCTCCAACGAGAAATTCCGTGGGGTGCGTCTCAATCTGCAGGAAAACCTGCTGCGCATCACCGCCAACAACCCGGAACAGGAAGAAGCCGAAGAGCTGCTTGACGTACAATATGCCGCTGGCGAGATGGAGATCGGCTTTAACGTCTCTTATGTGCTCGACGTGCTGAATACGTTAAAATGTGACCAAATTCGGATTAGCCTGAGCGATTCCATCAGCAGTGCCATTATTGAGGATTTTGAACATCAGGATGCTCAGTACGTGGTGATGCCGATGCGGATCTAGTCGTGTCCCTGGTCAAACTCCAGCTCAGCGACTTTCGCAATATCCAGCAAGCCAGTCTCAAGCTGTCGCCCGGCCTCAACATTCTGGTCGGGTGCAATGGCAGCGGCAAGACCAGCGTGCTGGAAGCCATTCACTACCTTGGTCTGGGGCGCTCCTTTCGCACTCATTTGACCGGGCGGGTCATCCGCCAGGGGGAGAGGGCGTTTACCCTGTTTGCCCAGTGCGAGCTGGAGGGGCGTCAGGTACCTATCGGTCTTGCCAAAGACAAGAGTGGCGAGACCCAGCTCAAGATTGCCGGGGCACAGGCCCAGCGGCTTGCCGATTTGGCGGAGCTGTTGCCGGTGCAGTTGATCCATCCCGATGGCTTCAACCTGCTGACGGGCGGGCCTCAGGCTCGCCGCGCCTGGCTCGATTGGGGCGTTTTCCATCAGGAGCCAACCTTCTTTGCCCTCTGGGGACGAGTGCGGCGGCTGCTGAAACAGCGCAATGCGCTGCTGCGCCAGAGCACCCAGTACCGCCAGCTGGCGTTCTGGGATCAGGAGTTGGTGCGGCTGGGTGGTGAGCTGGCCGAGTTTCGCGCCAGTTATTGTCAGGCCATTACGCCCCTGATCAAGGAAATGACGGCGGATTTTCTGCCGGAATTCGATATCAGTCTCGGCTTTTACCGGGGCTGGGAGAAAGATACTCCCCTCGGCGATCTGCTGGAGGCGGGGTTTGAGCGGGATCGGGCGCTGGGCTATACCGGTGTCGGTCCACAAAAAGCCGATGTGCGCCTCAAGGCGAACGGGGTGCCCGCTCAGGATATTTTGTCCCGGGGTCAGCTGAAGTTGCTGGTCTGCGCCATGCGACTGGCCCAAGGGCTCTATTTGAATCAACATAGCAGCCGTGGCTGTATTTTTTTAATTGACGATTTTGCCTCTGAACTGGATGTCGACAAGCGCCGCTTGCTGGCCGCAAGGCTGAAGCAGTGTGCGTCCCAGGTGTTTATCACCGCCATCGACACCGGTCAGCTCGCAGACATGATGGATGCGAATGACTGCAAGTTGTTCCACGTGGAACAGGGTAAAATCTCCGAAACGTTAGAGAAGGCAGAGAGTAAGCTATGAGTGAAAATACTTACGACTCCTCGAATATCAAGGTGCTGAAGGGCCTGGATGCGGTCCGCAAGCGCCCGGGGATGTATATCGGCGATACGGATGATGGCTCGGGTCTGCACCACATGGTGTTCGAGGTCGTCGATAACTCCATTGACGAGGCGCTCGCTGGCTACTGCTCCGATATTCAGGTCAAGATCCATTCCGATGGCTCCGTCTCCGTGCGTGATAACGGCCGTGGTATTCCGGTCGATATTCACCCGGAAGAGGGCCGCTCCGCTGCCGAAGTCATCATGACCGTGCTGCACGCTGGCGGTAAGTTCGATGACAACTCCTACAAGGTTTCCGGTGGTCTGCACGGCGTCGGCGTCTCCGTCGTTAACGCCCTCTCTGACAAGCTGTTGCTGACCATTCGTCGTAACGGCCACGTCTACGAACAGACCTATCATCTGGGTGAGCCGCAAGCTCCGCTCAAGCAGATTGGCGACAGCACCGGCACCGGTACAGAAGTTCGCTTCTGGCCAAGCCCGACCATCTTCAGCGACACCCTGTTCCACTACGAGATTCTGGCCAAGCGCCTGCGCGAGCTCTCCTTCCTCAACTCCGGTGTTTCCATCCGTCTGATGGATGAGCGTGACGGCCGTGAGGCGCATTTCTGCTACGAGGGTGGCATCAAGGCGTTTGTTGAATACCTGAACCAGAACAAGACCCCGATCCACCCGAAGGTGTTCCATTTCACCACCGAGCAGGATGGTATCGGCGTTGAAGTGGCGATGCAGTGGAATGACGCCTATCAGGAAGGGGTCTACTGCTTCACCAACAACATCCCGCAGCGGGATGGTGGTACTCACCTCGTTGGCTTCCGTACCGCGCTGACCCGTACTCTGAACTCCTATATGGACAAAGAGGATTACAGCAAGAAGGCCAAGTCTGCCGCCAGTGGCGACGACGTGCGTGAAGGTCTGATTGCCGTTATCTCCGTCAAGGTGCCGGATCCCAAGTTCTCCTCCCAGACCAAGGACAAGCTGGTCTCTTCCGAAGTGAAGACCGCAGTTGAGCAGGCGATGGGTGAGAAGCTGGCGGACTTCCTGCTGGAAAACCCGGGCGATGCCAAGATCGTGGTCAACAAGATCATCGATGCGGCCCGTGCCCGTGAAGCGGCCCGCAAAGCCCGCGAACTGACCCGCCGCAAAGGCGCGCTGGATATCGCCGGTCTGCCCGGCAAGCTGGCTGACTGTCAGGAAAAAGACCCGGCTCTCTCCGAACTCTACATAGTGGAAGGGGACTCTGCTGGCGGTTCCGCCAAGCAGGGTCGCAACCGTAAGAACCAGGCCATCCTGCCGCTCAAGGGTAAAATCCTGAACGTTGAGAAGGCCCGTTTCGACAAGATGATCTCCTCGCAAGAGGTGGGCACCCTGATCACTGCACTGGGTTGCGGTATCGGTCGCGACGAGTACAACCCGGACAAGCTGCGTTATCACAACATCATCATCATGACCGATGCGGACGTCGATGGTGCGCACATCCGAACCCTGCTGCTGACCTTCTTCTATCGTCAGATGCCGGAAATCATCGAACGTGGCTATGTCTACATTGCCCAGCCGCCGCTCTACAAGGTGAAGAAGGGCAAGCAGGAGCAGTATCTGAAAGACGAAGACGCGCTGCTGCAGTACCAGACCGCCATGGCGCTGGACGGTGCTACCCTGCACGTCAACGAGTCTGCTCCGGCCATCGGTGGCGAGGCGCTGGAGCGTCTGGTCAACCAGCATCGCTCGGTGACTCACCTGATCACCCGCATGTCTCGTCGTGCGCCCGAAGCCGTGCTGACCCAGCTGATCTATCAGCCGGAGCTGAACGAAGCGCTGCTGAACAGCGAGAGCGATCTGCTGGCCTGGTGTCAGGGTATGGAAGCCGTGCTCAACGAGAGCAACCACGGTATCCAGTACCAGATCCAGGTTCGTCGTGATGAAGAGCGCAGCCTGTACGTGCCGCACGCCGTGGTACGTCAGCACGGTGTCGACCGCGAATATCCGCTCAGCTACGACTTCCTGCAGTCCGGTGAGTACCGTCAACTGGTCTCGCTGGGCAAGGAGATCGCCAACCTGATCGAGGAAGGTGGTTTCATCAAGCGTGGCGAGAAGGTCAAACCGGTTGCCAACTTCGTCGAAGCCGTCGAGTGGCTGATGGGTGAAGGCAAACGCGGCATCTACATCCAGCGCTATAAAGGGCTGGGTGAGATGAACCCTGACCAGCTTTGGGAAACCACCATGGATCCGGAAGCTCGTCGCATGCTGCGCGTCACCATCGACGACGCCGTCGGTGCTGACCAGCTCTTCTCCACCCTGATGGGTGATGCCGTTGAGCCCCGTCGTGACTTTATCGAGACCAATGCCCTGCGCGTAGCCAACCTCGACGTCTAATCGACGCTGTCAGCTCGATATAAAAAAAGCCGCTCCCTGTGAGCGGCTTTTTGTTTTTGGGCGAAAGAAGTTGCACGTTCCACGTGAAACATCGTGCTTTGGTATCAGGGGTTTTGGCCACGAAAAGATCGTCGCCACTCGCTGGGGGAGATGGCAAAGCGGCCGCGGAAGTGGTTGCGCAAAGAGGTGGCACTCTTGAAGCCAACCAGCTCGGCAATGCGATCGATTGAATGGCCGCTTACCTCCAGCAGCTCCTGACTGCGCCTGAGCCGCTCCGCCAGCAGCCATTCACCCACCGAGAGGCCGGTAGCCTGATGAAAACGGCGGGTAAAGGTGCGGCGGCTCATCAGGGTGTGGGCCGCCAGAGAATCCAGGGTGTGAGGCTCGGCCAGATGGGCACGCAGGTGATCGAGCAACTGGTTCATCCGGACATCGCGCGTGGAGGCGGGCACCGGCTGCTCGATAAACTGGGCCTGACCCCCTTCCCGGTGGGGCGGGATCACCAGCCGCCGTGCCACCTTGTTGGCGATGGCCGAGCCGTGGTACTGGCGTACCAGATAGAGGCAGCAGTCCAGCCCGGCGGCAGTGCCTGCCGAGGTGACAAGCCCTTCGTCATCCACATAGAGGGCGTTGGTATCGAGCTGCACGCAGGGAAAGCGGTGGCAGAAATCTTGCTCGTACTCCCAGTGGGTCGATGCCTTGCGACCATTGAGCAGCCCGGCGTAGGCGAGCACATAGGTACCGAGGCAGAGCCCGACCAGCCGGGCACCTCTGGCTCTGGCGGCAATCAGGGCATCGAGCAGCGCTGCTGGTGGCCGTGCTGCCGGGTCGTGCCAGAAGGGGATGACGATGATCTCCGCCTCGGCCAGCACCTCCAGCCCATGAGGAGCCTGAATGGTGAATCCTTGCGCCGAGTGTGAATGAGGGTTGCCATCACCGCAGCAGATCTTGAGCTCGAACAGCGGCTGGCCCGGCAGGATATCACCGAAGATGAGGCAGGGGACGGCGCAGTGAAAAGGGCTGAAGTGATCGAAGGTCACCACGGCAACGATCGGGGTGGTCATGGTGTTGGCTCCTCTCTGCGCTCAGACCACTCATCATAATCGTTCGGTAGTGAAAGCCGAAGGGCCATCTCTGGCATGGCCCTCCTGCGGGTCACAGCGATATCGCCTCGCCATCTTGCGGCACCCGTACCCGATCCATCATGCCCCGTTCCGACAGATAGTCGCGCAGCTCTAGGCGTGACAGCACGGCGTGGTTGACCGCCTCCATATGGCTGGCGATCAGCGTGGCTTGCGGTGCGGCCTGATAAACGGCGGCGACATCCTCCTTGCCCATGATGATGGAACCGAGTCCGGGCACCTGTGCATCGCCACAGTTGAGGATGATGACCTCAGGCTGATGCTGTTGCAGGGCTTGCTCGACCGTGGGATGCCAGATGGTATCACCGGCCAGATAGAGGCACTGCTCATCGGGGTGGGTGAAGACCACGCCGCATACCTCTCCCATGCGCTCGCCCAGTACCGCCATCAACTGGTCGCTGCCGTGTTGGCCACCGGTCTGCTGCAGGCGAATGCCGGCAAACTCGGGCTGGTCGCTCAGCAGGCGCACATCCTCAAAGCCACTGGCACGAATGGCATCGGCATCTTTCTGATGTTGTACCAAGAGCGGCAGATGCTTGGGGATCTTGGCTCTGGCGGCATCATCCCAGTGGTCGGGATGGTCGTGGGTGACGATAACGGCGTCCACATCGACCAGCTCATCGATCGGTAGCGGCAGCTCGACCAGCGGATTGCGCAGCTGGCTGTTGGCGGTGCCCTCAAAGCCGGGGAAGGCTCCCTTGGCCGAGAGCATGGGGTCGATCAGAAAGCGGGTGCCGGCATAGTCGAGCAGCAAGGTGGCGTTGCGAACCTGGGTAATCTTCATGGGGTGGCTCCATGTTGGCTGGTGTATATGCAACCAATTATGGGGTGCGGAGCGCATTGCCATCAGTGGCCCACGGGTCGATTATCATCACTATCGGGCCAACAGGTTGATGTTCTACAGACCGGCGCGGCCATTTAAAAAATTTGAAAAAATCCCCTTGAAAGCAAAAAGTGAGCCCCTATATAGGTAACAAGGCCGGAACGCTCGACAGAGGTTTCGACCAGGCGCCCGTCCATAAGGAGGGCAAACAATCCGTTATCGCTCATAAGAGGGTAATACTATGCGTTCTATCGACTTTTCTCCGCTCTATCGTTCTGCCATCGGTTTCGATCGTCTGGCCAATCTCATCGAATCTGCGGCCAGCAATGGCAATGCCGGTTATCCCCCCTACAACATCGAGCAGTTGGGTGACAACGACTACCGCATCAGCATGGCGGTGGCGGGCTTTACCCAGGAAGAGCTGGAGCTGAGCTTTCAGGAAAATCTGCTGACTGTGAAGGGCAACAAGCAGGCCGACACCGGGCGCAACTATCTCTATCAGGGGATTGCCGAACGTGGTTTCGAGCGTCGCTTCCAGTTGGCCGATTATGTGCGGGTGAAAGGGGCCGACCTGAAAAACGGCTTGCTGCACATCGAACTGGTGCGTGAAGTGCCCGAGGCGATGAAGCCGCGCAAGATAGAGATCAACGGCTGATAGCCTGAATTCACTGAAATTATAAAATTTCCCGGGTGCCGATGACGGGCCTGTGGAGAGTTGAACCTGTTGCTTATTAGAAGGATAGGATTATGCGTAACCTCGATTTTTCTCATCTCTATTCCAACGCCGTCGGCTTCGAGCGGATGGCCCGCGAGCTGGAAGGTCTGTTCGAGCAGAAGACCGCCGCTTACCCTCCGTACAACATTGAAAAGCGCGATCAGGATGGCTATCGCATCACGGTCGCCGTGGCTGGCTTCGAGCGCGAAGAGCTGGAGCTGGAGACCGAAAACGGCACCCTCAAGGTGAAGGGGTGCAAAGGGGCTGCGGCCGGTGAGCGTCAGTTCCTCCATCAGGGGATTGCCGAGCGCGACTTCGAGCTCGCCTTCAAGCTGAGCCAGCACGTGGAAGTGCAGGGCGCCAAGCTGGAGCATGGTCTGTTGACCATCGATCTGGCGCGCGAACTGCCGGAGGCGCTCAAGCCCCGCACCATCCCCATCGGCAAACCCGAGCAGCTGGCGCTGCCCGGCTAAGCAAACCGGATCGCGATAAACAATAAAGGCCTGCAGATGCAGGCCTTTCTGTTTTTGGCTGGCCGGACTGACTTAGCCGGCGTAGAGGGCGTTTATTTCATCGGCCAGAATGGCGATGCCGCGGCGAACCAGCTCCTCGCTTTGGGAGTAGTTGAGGCGGATGCACTCCTGGCTGTGGCGCCACTCTGGGTCGTCGATGCCGGGGAAGAAGTAGTGACCCGGCACGATCAGCAGGTTCTTCGCCTTCAGTCGCTCATAGAGCTCCTGACAGTGGATCGGTAAACCCTCGAACCAGAGCCAGAGGAAGAGGGCGCCTTCCGGCTTGTGGATATGGAAGCGCGGGTCGGGGATCGCTTCGCGCAGCAGCTGCACCGCCAGCTCCGCTTTCTGCTGATAGAAGGGCTTCACCACCTGTTCGCTGAGGGCGATGATCTCGCCGCTCTCGATCATCGGGATGGTGATGGCGGGCCCCAGACTGCCCGGCGCCAGATTGATGATGCCGCTCAGGTTGGTGATGGCCTGGATGATCTTCTCGTCGGCGATGACGATGCCGCAGCGGGTGCCTGGCAGGCCGAGTTTGGAGAGGCTCATGCAGAGGATGGTGTTGGCGTTCCAGAACGGCTTGGCTTCGCTGAAGATGATGCCCGGGAAGGGGACGCCGTAGGCGTTGTCGATCAGCAGCGGAATCCCCTTGTCGCGGGCGATCTGATCGAGGTGTTCGATCTCTTCGTCGGTCAGCACGTTGCCAGTGGGATTGGTGGGACGGGAGACGCAGATCACCCCGATATCGTCACCTACCTGAAGACTCTCGAAATCCACGTGGTATTTGAACTGGCCATCGGGCAGCTTCTCGATGGTGGGTTTGTAGGCCACGAAGTAGTCGTCGGTCAGCGCCGAGTCGGCATAGCCGATGTATTCGGGGGCGAGCGGGAACAGCACCTTCTTCTTGCGGCCATCGGCAAATTCACCGGCCAGCAGGTTGAACAGGTAGAAGAAGGCATTCTGACTGCCGTTGGTCAGGGCGATATTGCGGGCCGAGATATCCCATCCCAGCTCCTTGCTGAGCAGGGCGGCCAGCGCTTTGGTGAACCTGTCTTTGCCCTGTGGGCCGTCGTAGTTGGCCATCGCTTTGACCAGCTCGCCGTTGTCGAGCAGGCTCTTGGCCTCGGCTTGAAAGCGTTCCAGCATGGCGGGGATGGGGGCCGGATTGCCGCCACCCAGCATGATGGCGTCCGGATTGGTCAGCCCCTGATTGAGGTCATCCATGAGTTGGGTAATACCGGCGTGGCGAGTGAACTTCTCGCCGAACAAGGAAAATTCCATTCAGTGACAGATCCAGATTTGAGTTACGGGGATGTAGCACCATAGCTCAGTTTAAAAGCGGGTGTCGATCAAAAAGATGGGACGTTCCACGTGGAACATGGTGCAAAAATCAAGCGTGGTTAAAAGCACCAACTGTTGGTTTAAAAATGACCGAGCGGAATGCATTTTGCGACTCAATTTGGTATCGAGATATAGTTAATTTAAACAAAATCATTATGTTATGAATTGCGTGAGGATTGGCACAACTATTGGAATAGCTATCTGGTCATCTCAACCATACCGGAGCAAACCAGATGAAAAGCCTGATCGCTACCCTGATTGTGAGTGCCCTGAGCCTGAACGTGATGGCCAACGAAAACCCGCGGCCCGAGCTGGAGAGTGCCCAGCTGGAGCAGGATGTGCAGAGCGAGTTGCAACAGGCATCCCATGCCGTGGTGCAGGATGCGCTGCACAATCTCAAGCCGCTGGCGCTGGATACCCTGGTGGTGGAGGCGAGCCAGGCTGTGGCGACTCACCCCGAGAGCTGAGGTAGCGCAGGGGGGTCTGTCCCGTATGTTGTTTGAAGAAGCTGATAAAGGCGCTGTCGCTGGAGAACTCCAGCGCTGCGGCAATCCTGCTGATGGACTCGCTTTCTGCCAGCAGCTCCATGGCCCGCAACAGCCGCCACTGCTGACGCCACGCCTGATAGCTCATGCCGGTCTCCCGAATGAAGATGCGGCCAATGGTCTTGTCACTGGCACCCACCCGCTCGGCCAGCCGGTTGAGCCGATCGGGCAGGGCATCCCCCCGTTTCAACTGCTGTAGCCAGTCGCCCAGTCTGGGATCCGTCGGCAGCGGTAACTGCCACGACTCCCGCGGCGCCTGCCCCAACTCCTCCATAAACAGTGCCACCGTCCGTAGCTGCTGCTCTTGCGGTTTGTCCCACGGCCAGAGCGCCATCCGCTCGATCAGTTCGTGCAGCAGCGGATTGACCGCCAGCACTTCGACCGTGCCGGGCAACTCGGGGTGCGGCTGGAAGTAGAGGGAGCGGTAGGCCACCACACCGCGCATCAAGATCCGGTGTGCGGTGCCTGCAGGCAGCCAGGCGGCGCGGGTAGGCGGCAGCAGGCAGACCCGACCTTCCAGCTCCATGGTCATGCAGCCGGATTGGGCGAACAGCAGCTGATGGCGCTGATGTTGATGTAGGCCCGAGTCGTGCCAGCCGAGGGCGGAGGCAATGCCGATCACGCTGCCGGTCAGCTGGTCGGGGTCAAAAGGGTGATCGGGAAGAATAAAGGCCATATGTCTGATTTTTGATGTTTATAGTCCTTCTTATTGTAATCAGACAGACGGCATCTCTCTAGAATGGCGACCTCTTGTGAAGGAGGTTTGTCATGAACAACAAGTTGCCACCGCTCTGGCTTGTGGTGGGATTGATGATGTTTCCCCAAATTGTGGAGACCATCTACAGCCCGGTCCTGACCCACATCGCTACCCAGTTTCAGGTGAGCGAAGGGCAGGCATCCCAGACCCTGTCGGTCTATTTTCTGGCGTTTGCGGTGGGCGTGGTCTGCTGGGGAAGGCTCTGCGATCTGATCGGACGGCGCCCCGCCATGTTGGCAGGTCTGCTTACCTATGGCGTCGGCACCTTGCTGGCGCTGCTGGCTAATCAGTTTGAGACCCTGCTGCAGGCCCGGATCATCTCGGCCTTTGGCGCTGCAGTGGGTTCCGTGGTGACCCAGACCATGCTGCGTGACAGCTATCAGGGCAGCGATCTGGCGCGGGTCTTCTCGGTGATGGGCATTGCGCTCTCACTCAGTCCGGTGCTGGGGCTGCTCAGTGGCGGTCAGCTGGCGAGCGGGTTCGGCTATCTCGGGGTGTTCAGCGGTCTGCTGGTACTGGCAGTAGGTTTGCTGCTGGTTACCTGTTGGCAACTGCCGGAAACCCGTCCGGCCACCATCCGGCAAATCGCACTCTGGCCGCTGGCGTGCCGGATGATGAAGGATGGCGGGCTCTGGCGCAGTGCCATGCTGGTCGCCCTGTTCAACACCATGCTGTTTGGTTACTACAGTCTGGCGCCGTTCCTGTTTGCCGGATTGGGATTGAGCACTGGCGAGTTTGGTTATTCGGGGATCTTGCTGGCGCTGGCGACCCTGGTTGGCAGCCTGCTCAACAAGCATCTGCTGGGGAGGGGGTGGCTGCCGTCCTCTCTGGTCAGACTGGCTTGCGCTCTGGCGCTGGTCGCCGGGCTGCTGGTCTGGGCGAGTCAGTCCAGCCTCTGGTTCCTGTTGCCCATGATGGGTGTGGTGGTGGCCTTCGGGCTGGCTATCCCCAATGTGCTGAGTCAGGCGCTGCTGGCCTATCGCGAAGTAGCGGGCAGCGCTGGCGCCCTGTTCGGGCTTGGCTACTACCTGCTGCTCAGTCTGGGGTTGGCGGTGGCGGCCGGATTGCAGGATCTCGGCCTGTTGCTGAGTGGCTGCGGTCTGCTGGCGCTGATTTGCAGCGGGCGTCGTTCCACGTGAAACGTCAGTTGCCGATAAAGCGGTAGCCGATACCGGATTCGGTCTCGATAAGCGTCGGTTGCTGGGGGTTATCCCCCAGCTTTTTGCGCAGGCTGGCGATGACGATGCGCAGGTAGTGGGTGTCCTCCTTGTGGCTCGGCCCCCAGATGTCGTTGAGTAGCTGGGTCTGCATCACCAGCTTGCCGGGGTGGCACACCAGCGCCTGCAACAGGGCGAACTCCTTGCGGGAGAGAGGGATCTCCTCGTCTTTCATGGTTACCTTGTGGCTGCTGATATCGAGCGTCAGGCCGCATTGGGGGAAGTGGCGCCGTTCGCCACTGCTGACACCAGCCCGCTGGCGCAAGAGCACGCGAATGCGGGCCATCATCTCGCCGATGCCGAACGGCTTGCTCATGTAGTCGTTGGCGCCGGCATCCAGCAGCCGCACCTTCTCCTGCTCCGAATCGCGGGCCGACAACACCAGCACAGGATTGGGGTGGTGTTCGCGAATGGCCTGCAACACCTGAATGCCATCGCCATCCGGCAGACCGAGATCGAGGATCACCAGATCGGGGTTGAGGTGGCGATACTGCTCCAGCCCTTCATTGACCCCCACCGCCTCACTCACCTGATGCCCCTCGGCAATCAGGCTGATCCGCAGAAAGCGACGGATCGCCGCTTCATCATCTATGACCAGAATGTGCGCCATCGAACCTCCAGAGGCGAATGGTGGGAGGGGCTGAGTGACCCGATCTGGCGGTCAACCATCAGACCTCCGGTGAATTGAGGGCGAGCGGCAGGGAGATGCGCATGCAGGTTCCGTTGCCATTGGGGCCGGAGAAGGCCCAAATCTTGCCGCCGTGGGCCTCTATCATAGCGCGGGAAATGGCGAGGCCAAGCCCGGTGCCACGGCTGCCGCAATCACCCACCGGCTGGGTGTAAAAGAGGTTGAAGATCTTCTCCCGATCCGACTCGGCGATACCGACCCCGATATCGATGATGTCGATGATAAGGTCGGGTTCGGCCACCATCACCTTGAACTCGATGGGGGTGCCAGCTGGCGAGTAGCGGGAGGCGTTGTCGAGGATGTTGACCAGCACCTGCTCGATCAGGGCGCCATGGACATAGAGCTGGGGCACATGCTGATCGAAATGGACCAGCAGCTTGTGCTGGCGCCAGGAGGAGTCGAGCCGCTTGCGGGCGCTCTCCACCAGATCCGCCAGATCGACCCAGTCTCGTTTCAGCTGGAAGTCGGGGGAGCCGATGCGGGTCATATCCAGCAGATTCTGCACATAGCTGTGGAGGCGGCGTGCCTCGTCCTGTACCGAGTGGAGCAGTTCGTCACGGTCTTCGGCGGGGATCCGGTCACCATATTCCAGCAGGGTGCTGCCAGCCCCCATGATGGTCGCCAAGGGGGTCTTCAAATCGTGGGAGACCGAGGAGAGCAAGGCTGCGCGCATCCGGTCGGTCTCAGCCTGCAACTGGCTGTCGGCCAGCCGCTCGTTGAGGTCGATCCGCGCCAGTGCGGCGCGAATGTCGGTGAGCAGCGCCTGCAGCTGATGCTCGGCAGAGGAGGAGAGCGGATTGGCCAGCGTTATACCGATCACCAGGTCATCGCTGAGATGGTAATACTGGGCCTCGGCGGCATTGAGGGTGGCGGTGTGGGCCCCGGCGCTCTGCTTCTGGGCCAGACACCAGTCGATGGCCGCCTTGTCGGTCTGGCCGGGCCTGTGCTTCTCGTTGCCGAGCCGATCGTTGAACTCCTTGTCGATCACCACGGTTGGCTGGCCGAGCGCCAGCGAAATGGCCTGGGCACCTTGTCTCAAAACCTCCTCCGGGCTGCTGGCGGTGGCCAGCCCCTGACTGAGGGAGAGCAGGGCATTGCCCAGCTGCTGGGTCTCGCGCAGACCGATCAGCTGCTGGCGCTGGCGGGAGGCGAGCCGTCCCGCCGTCATGCCGACGATAAGCAGCACAAACAGGGTGAGCAGATCGCTGTGGTTGGCGACGCTCAGGGAGAAGTAGGGGGCGGTGAAGAGCAGATTGTGGGCGATAAAGCCCAGCACCGCTGCCAGCGTGGCGGGCACCAGACTGGTGGTGAGGGCGGTCGCCAGTACCCCCAGCACGAAGATGAGCGGCAACGCTGCTGGTGGCAGCCAGTAGGAGAGCCCCCAAGCGGCGGCCGAGGTGATCCCCATGATCACCACTGCCAGCATGCTGTGGTGTATATCCTTCGGGGTCGGGACGCGCATTCCCACTTCGGGCTTCTGCTTCTCGGTATCGACCAGCGTGATTTCGAGCCCCTGCGCCTGTTTGAGCAGGTGTTGCACTAGCGAGCGGCGCCACGGCGCCTTGTGAGGTTTGCCGAGCAGCAGCTGGGAGACCTGCTGCTGTTCGGCGGTCTCCAGCAGGGTGTTGGCGACCGCCGGACTGGAGAGGGTAAGCACCTTGGCACCGAGGTGAGAGGCGAGCGCCAGTGCTTGTTCCACATCAGCAGAGCGGCGGCCATTGCTGTCGACATGCACTACCAGCCAAGGAAGCTGGCGGCGCTGGGCAAAGCGGTGGCCGTAGCGCACCAGCGCCGAGCCGTGCAGATCGCCGAGGCAAACCATCAGCTTGCCCCGTAGCGGCAAGGTGCTCTTGCCTGCAGCCTGCCACTGCAGTTGCAGATCGCCCTCCACATGGCTGGCGGCGGTCTGCATCGCCAGCTCCCGCAATGCGGTGAGGTTGTTGAGGGAGAAGAAGGATTGCAGGGCAGCCTTGGCCTGATGGGGCACATAGACCTTGCCCTCCTTGAGGCGGCCGAGCAGCTCCTTGGGGGGCAGGTCGATCAGCACCAGACTGTCGGCTTCCAGCAGCACCTGATCGGGCAGGGTCTCTTTCACCCTGACCCCGGTCAGCTGCCACACCAGATCGTTGAGACTCTCCAGATGCTGCACGTTGAGGGTGGTGTAGACGTCGATCCCGGCGTTGAGCAGCTCCTCTACATCCTGCCAACGCTTCTCGTGGCGGCTGCCGGGGGCGTTGCTGTGTGCCAGTTCGTCCACCACGGCGATGGCCGGTTTGCGGGCGAGCAGGCCGTCGAGATCCATCTCCTCCAGTCGCTGCTGGCGGTGCATGTGGATCTTGCGCGGCATGATGGCGAGCTTGTCGAGCAGAGCCAGCGTCTCCTGCCTGCCGTGGGTCTCCACCACGCCGATCAGGATGTCTACCCCCTCTTTGGCCTGCTCCCGCACTGCCTGCAGCATGGCGTAGGTCTTGCCCACGCCGGGAGCTGCGCCGAGAAACACCTTCAGCTTGCCCTTGTGCTCCTGTTCGAGGCTCGCCAGCAGGGCGTCGGCCCTTACCTCATCACGCATCCCCATGCTCCTGCATCAGACTCGTCAGCAGGGCATCAGCGCTTGCTACATCAGCCATTGTTATCCCTATCGAGCCAACCGCCCGTTTCGAAAATCGAGGTCATCATCAAACCGGAATGGGCGCCATCAGGCGCCCTTTTTATGATCCAGTTGCAGATTCAGCTGGAGAATGTTGACCACCTGCGGGCCAAGGATACCAGCTTGTGTGGCCGACTTGACCTGCTCCGTCAGTTGGGCGGGATCCAGTCCACGTTCTTTGGCGACGCGGTCGACCTGAGCCAGCACCGCATCCAGCTGCAGGTGGGGATCGAGGCCGGAGGCGGAGCGGGTCAGCATGGCGGGGGAGCGGGTTCCAGGCTGTGCCTTGGCCACCTGTTCTGCGAACTCTGCCCGCAGTGGCGAACTCATCCCCAGATTGCTGGCGCTGCCGCCTATGGTGTTGAAATCGCTGGCGGAGGGGCGGGGATGGAAGTAGTCAGCCCGCTCGAATTTCTGCCCCAGCAGGGCGCTACCGATCAGTTGCTGCTTGCTGTCGGTCAGCTGGCTGCCGTTGGCCTGCCAGGGGAACAGCAGTTGGGCCAGTCCGGTGACCGCCAGCGGATAACCCACTCCCAGCAGCAGGGTCAGGGTCAACAGGGTTCTGATTGCTATCATGATTCTCTTGCTCCAAATGGATGGCTGGGGATGCGGGTCTGTCCCGCATCCCGGTTATGTCGTTACACCAGACCCAGGCCGGTAATGACCAGATCGATCAGCTTGATGCCGATAAACGGCACCAGCAGGCCACCGACACCGTAGATCAGCAGGTTGCGGCGCAGCAGGCTGGCGGCCGAGCCTTTCAGGTCGACACCACGCAGTGCCAGCGGCACCAGCGCCACAATGATCAGGGCGTTGAAGATGATGGCCGACAGGATGGCGCTCTGCGGGCTGCCCAGCTGCATCAGGTTCAGTGCCCCCAGTTGCGGGTAGGCGGCGATGAACAGGGCTGGCAGGATGGCGAAGTACTTGGCCACGTCGTTGGCGATGGAGAAGGTGGTCAGGGCGCCACGGGTCACCAGCAGCTGTTTGCCGACCAGCACCACATCCAGCAGCTTGGTGGGGTTGGAGTCGAGATCCACCAGGTTGCCCGCCTCCTTGGCGGCCTGGGTACCCTCATTCATGGCCAGCCCCACATCAGCCTGCGCCAGTGCGGGCGCATCGTTGGCGCCGTCACCGCACATGGCGACCAGACGACCATCGGCCTGCTCCTGCCGGATATAGGCGAGCTTCTTCTCCGGCGTCGCTTCGGCGATGAAGTCATCCACCCCGGCTTCGGCGGCGATGGCGGCGGCGGTTTTCGGGTTGTCACCGGTGATCATCACGGTACGGATCCCCATATGGCGCAGGATCTGGAAGCGAGCCTTGATACCGGGCTTGATGATGTCCTTGAGGTAGACCACCCCCAGCAGTTTCTCCTGAGTGCAGACCAGCAGCGGAGTACCACCCTGACGGGCGATGCTGTCGACTGACTTGAGCACCAGCTCAGGTACCGCCTTGCGGTCGAGGCTGAGGTAGTTCAACACGGCATCCACCGCACCCTTGCGATATTGATGACCGTTGCGATCCAGCCCGCTCAGCCGGGTTTCGGCGCTGAAGGGGATCACCTTGTCGCTCTCCAGCTGGCTCGGCTTGGCCATGCTCTTGCTGGCCAGAGTCAGGATGGATTTGCCCTCCGGGGTATTGTCACCCAGCGAGGCCAGCATGGCGGCTTGTGCCAGCAGGGCGGGGTCGACGCCCGGTGCCGGGATCAGCTCATCCGCCATCCGGTTGCCGAAGGTGATGGTGCCGGTCTTGTCCAGCAGCAGGGTACGCACGTCACCGGCCGCTTCCACGGCACGGCCAGACTTGGCGATGACGTTCAGCTTCACCAGTCGATCCATACCGGCAATACCGATGGCGGAGAGCAGGCCGCCGATGGTGGTCGGGATCAGAGTGATAAAGAGAGCGATCAGGTAGAGGCGCGGTACCTGGGTGCCGTTGTAGTCGAGGAACCAGGGCAGGGTGGCGACCACCAACAGGAAGATCAGGGTCAGGCCCACCAGCAGGGCATCCAGCGCCATCTCATTGGGCGTTTTCTGGCGCTTGGCCCCTTCCACCAGTGCGATCATCCGATCCAGCGTGCTTTCGCCCGGATTGTTGCTGACGCGTACCCAGATCTCGTCTGAAACGACGGTGGTATTGCCGGTTACACCGCTGCGGTCGGTACCCGACTCGCGGATGACGGGGGCGGATTCGCCGGTGATGGCGGCCTCGTTGACCGAGGCGATACCGGCGATCACTTCGCCGTCGGCCGGGATCATCTCGCCGCTGCGTACCAGCACCAGGTCCCCCTTCATCAGGCTGGTGGCGGGTACCCACTCGCCCTGACCATCTTTGGCATTCGCCACCCGACGGGCCTTGAGCTGGCTCATGCCCGCTTTCAGGCTGTCGGCGCGGGCCTTGCCGCGCCCCTCGGCCAGGGTTTCCGCGAAGTTGGCAAACCAGAGGGTCAGCCAGAGCCAGGCGGTCAGCTGCCAGGCCAGTGAGGGAGCAACGCCGGAGAAAGGCTGCCCCAGCAGGGACTCCACGGTCGCCATGACTGCGGCCAGCCAGAGGGTGAACAGGATGGGACTGCCAAACAGCGCCTTGGGATTGAAGCGATAGAGGGCCTCAACCATTGCCTGGATGATCTGTGATTTCTGTTTTTTGCCCTTCACCAACATGGTGTCAGTGCTCATTGCAGTGGACTTGCTCATTGGAAAGCTCCCAGCATCAGATAGTTGGCCATTGGCATCCGGATGGTGATCGACAGGGTCAGGTTCATCAGAATGCACCTCCGATCAGACTCAGATGTTCAGCCACCGGGCCCAGTGCCAGCACCGGCAGGAAGGAGAGGCCACCTATCAGCAGGACGGTGATGATCAGTAGGGTAACGAACAGCGGGCCGCTGATGGGGAAGTCCCCTTCGCTCGTCTCCTGACGGGGCGCGCGGGCCAGCTGACCGGCGATGGCCAGTACCGGAATGATGTAGCCGAAGCGACCGAGCAGCATGGCCAGACCGATGGCGATGCACTGCCAGTTGTCACCGGCGGCAAAACCGGCAAAGGCGGAGCCGTTGTTGCCGGCAGCCGAGGCGTAGGCGTAGATGAGGCGTGACAGACCGTGCGGGCCATCATGGCCGATGATGGTGCTGGCATCCGGCATCAGCAGGGTGACACCGCCGATCACCAAAACCCCCACCGGCATGACCAGCATGCTGGCGACTACCCACTTCATCTCGGTGATGCCGAGGCGTTTGCCCAGATAGGTCGGGGTGCGCCCGACCATCAGGCCGCACAGGAACACGGTCAGCAGTACGAACAGCATCATGCCGTAGATACCGGAGCCGACCCCGCCGAAGATGACCTCACCCAGCAGCATGTTGATCATGCCCACCATGCCGCCGAGCGGAGTAAAGCTGTCGTGCATGGCGTTGACGGCACCGTTGGAGGCGGCAGTAGTCGCCACTTCCCAGATGCTGGAGAGCACAGGGCCGAAGCGGCTCTCCTTGCCTTCCCAGTTGCCAGTCATGTTGCTGGCGTCAGTGGTGAGCTGGGCGAGGGCGTGATCCGGTTTCAGCTCTTGGGAGAGGGAGACGAAGAGCCCCAGCACCAGCATGAGGGTCATGGCACCGAGAATGGCGCGGCTGTGGGCCATGTCCTTCACATAGCGGCCCAGAGTAAAGACCATGGCGGCGGCGATGGTGAGCAGGGCGACCATCTCCAGCCAGTTGGAGAGGGCTGTCGGGTTCTCGAACGGATGTGCCGAGTTGATGCCGAAGAAGCCGCCGCCGTTGGAGCCCAGTTGCTTGATGGAGATCTGCGAGGCCGCCGGGCCGAGGGGCAGCAGCTGCTCCTGACCCTCCACACCGTGGAACGACAGATAGGCGGAGAGGCTTTGCGGCACCCCTTGCCATACCAGCACCAGCGCCATGATCAGCGCGATGGGCAGCAGCACATAGAGGCAGAAACGCACCAGATCCTGCCAGAAGTTGCCAAGGTTGATGGTCTGCTGGCGGGCGATACCGCGGAACAGGGCAATGGCGACGGCTGCGCCCGTCCCTGCGGAGACGAAGTTCTGGGTGGTCAGGCCCACCATCTGGCTGAAGTAGGAGAGGCTGGCCTCACCGGAATAGGCTTGCCAGTTGGTGTTGGTCATAAAGCTGACCGCGGTGTTGAATGCCAGTTGCCAACTCAGACCCGGCAGTTGTTGCGGGTTGAGGGGCAGCAACCCCTGCGCCATCAGGATCAGGAACAGCAGACCGAAACCGGCGCCGTTGAAGGCCAGCAGGCTGAGGGCGTAGGACTTCCAGTCCTGTTCCCGTCCATCGGTGCCACAGCAAGCCAGCGTGGCGCGCTCGACCGGTGCCAGCCAGTGGATTTTGCCTTCAAATACCCGGTAGATGTAGTTGCCCAGCAGCGGTGCCGGCAGCAGAACCAGCAGCACGAAGGCAACCGGATAGATTATTTCTTGCCACATGTTCTAGTTCCTCACTCGTGGTCACGGTGCGTCAGGGCACGCATTGGATTGCTCACGAGGCTCGGCAGTTTGCTGGCCACCGGGTAGATAATTTCTTGCTGCATATAGGTAGTCCATCACTCGTGACTGCGCGTGAGTGCGCGCATCAGATAGGCCATCAAGGCGAGGACGAGCAGCAGATATAGCCAATTCATATCGACTCCATTGAGATAATTAGCTGCGAGAGCCGATGTAAGACCATATCGACTCTGTTGGTGTCATTGACGCTGAAAAGGGTATGTAAAACAGGCGTAAAGGCGCCATAAAGCGCCATGTGGCAGGCGTAAAATCGGCGTAAAGAACGGCGGATTTGCGAGAGAAATAGCGAGGAGGGATCAAAAAACCCGGCCTGAGCCGGGTTTGGGAGAAGGGGTTAGATGGTTGTCGAAGCCGGCTGCTCGTGACAGGTCAACTTCAAACGTACCTATCGCATCGTCACGAACTCTTCAGCGCTGGTGGGATGAGGCGTGGGAACGTAGTTGTTGAAGTTGGCCTGATAATGACAGGCCGACTTCAAACGTACCTATCGCATTGTCACGAACTCTTCTGCACTGGTCGGATGGATCGCCACGCAGTTGTCGAAATCAGCCTTGGTGGCGCCCATCTTCATGGCGACGCCGAAGCCTTGCAGGATCTCGTCCATCGCAAAGCCGATGCCGTGCAGACCGACCACCTTCTCTTCCGGGCCGACACAGACCAGCTTCATCCGGGTGGGCTGGCGATGCTGGGTCAGTGCCGAGTACATGGCGGTGAACTGGCTGCGGTAGACCTTCACCTGGTCCTCGCCGTATTGGGCGATGGCTTCCGGTTCGGTCAGGCCTATGGTGCCGATGGGCGGGTGGCTGAACACCACGGTCGGCACCAGATCGTAGTTGAGGTGCTCGTTCGGCTTGTTGTTGAACAGCCGTTCGGAGAGGCGACGGCCCGCGGCGACAGCCACCGGGGTGAGTTGGATGCGCCCCGTGTTGTCACCCACTGCATAGATGTTGGCGACGGCGGTGTTCTGGAACTTGTCGGTCGGGATAAAGCCCTTCTCGTCCAGCGTGATGCCAGCGGCAGCCAGGTTGAGGTTGTCGGTAGCCGGTACCCGGCCGATGGCCCAGATCAGGCAGTCAACGGTGAGGTGGCGACCATCTTCCAGTTGCAGGGTCAGGCTGTTGTCAGCGTTCTTGAGCACGGCTTTGGGAATGGCGTGGGTGTGCAGCTTGGGCCCTTCCTGCGCCATGATTTCGACCAGAGTCTCGTGGATCATGGGGTCGAAGTTGCGCAGCGGCGCGTGCTTGCGCACCACCAGATGGGTCTCTGAGCCGAGTGCCTGCATCACGCCAGCGATCTCGACTGCGATGTAGCCAGCACCCACCACGGCAACCCGCTTGGGCTGGCTTTGCAGGTCAAAGAAACCGTCGGAGTCGATACCCAGCTCGGCACCCGGGATCGCCGGAATTTCCGGGCGGCCACCGGTAGCGATCAGGATATGATCGGCCGTGTAGTGCTCGCCATTAACCTCGATGGTGTTGCTGCTGACGAAGCGGGCGAAGCCCTTGATGACGGTGATCTGGTTCTTGCCCAGCACGTTCTGATAGGACTGGTGAATGCGGCCTATGTAGGCCTGGCGGGACTCGACCAGCTTGGCCCAGTTGAAGTGGTTGAGGGTGGTGTCAAAGCCGTAGTCGGCGCCATATTTCAGGGCATCGGCGATCTGGCCTGCATACCACATAGCCTTCTTCGGTACGCAGCCTACGTTGACGCAGGTTCCACCCAACTCTTTGGCTTCAATCAGGGCAACTTTCTTACCGTACATGGCAGCCCGGTTGGCAGAAGCAATACCGCCGCTGCCGCCGCCGATGGCGATATAGTCAAAATGCTGTGCCATTGCGAGGTTCTCCGCTCATTAAGAATGCAATCACAGCATGATGGGGATAAAGCGGCTGGCTCACAAGAGCCAGCACTCAGTTATGTTGGATCGGCAGGCGAATATGGAACTGGGCGCCCTGGCCCGGTTCGCTGGCACAGCTGATACGGCCTTTCAGCAGTTGCACCACCAGGTTGTAGATGATGTGGGTGCCCAGACCGCTGCCACCCTGACCCCGCTTGGAGGTGACGAAGGGATCGAAGATGCGCGGCAAGATTTCGGGCGGGATGCCGCGGCCATTGTCCGAATAGTCGATAAACAGCTCCTCTCCCTGCTGTTCCACCTTGATGGTGATCTTCTTCGGTTTGTCCCAGTTGTCGAACCCGTGGTTGATGGAGTTGAGGATCAGGTTCGAGTAGATCTGGGTAAAACTGCCCGGGAAGGAGAATATAGACAGCTTGGGATCGCACTGGATATCCACTTCGCACTGGCTCTTCTTCAGTTTGTGGCCAAGCGAGACCACCACCTGATGGAGGTTGTCGGCGAGGCTGAAGTTGTAGCGTGCTTCCGATGACTGGTCGACAGCTACCTGCTTGAAGCTGGCAATCAGCTCAGAGGCGCGGCGCAGGTTGCTCTGCAGCAGCTGCATCGACTCGTCGAGGTTGACGGTGAACTCGTTGAGATAGGAACGCGACAGCTGTTTTGACTCTATATGAGATTTGAAATCGGCAACCCGTTCCTGCAGGTAGGAGGAGGCGGTCACACTGATGCCGATTGGGGTATTGATCTCGTGTGCCACCCCGGCCACCAGCGAGCCGAGGGAGGCCATCTTCTCCGACTCCACCAGGGTTTGCTGGGCCTGTTTCAGGTCGTCGTACGCCTTGCCCAGCTGGTTGTTGGCTTCACTCAGGCTGCGGGTACGTTCCACCACTTTTCCTTCCAGCTGCTCATTGAGCTGGATAATCTCCCGCTCGACCTTTTTCAGTTGGGTGATGTCGTAGCCGAACCCGATCTGGTACTTGAGGTTCGGCCCTTCATAGAAGGGTACGAAGGTCCACTGCAGCACCAGCTCGTGGGCCTGCTGGTCATGCATGATGACCTCTTTGTCTGCCAGTGACCCCTCTTCGTTCAGGATATTGTTCAGCTCTTCCCGCTGGGTCGGGCTGACGAAGAGATCCAGCCAGTTGTGCTGGAGCAGCTCCTGTTGGTGATAACCGGTCAGCAGGATGGCTGCCGGATTGATGCTGGCGATGGTGAGATCCGGCTCCATACAGCAGATGACCATGTTGGCCGAGTTGATCAGGGTGGCGGAGAAATCCCGCTCCTGTTGCAGTTGTTCCACCGCCTGATGACGAGCGACCAGCTCGTCACGTAGCCGGGTGCGCATCTGGTTGAGGGTGGACACCAGGGTATCCAGTTCGTCGGGTTTCTTGCGTGGTTGCGGACGCCCCTCCAGCACCAGCTCCATGTCGAGCCGATCGAGGTTGAACTTCTGGGCGTAGTTGGCGATGCGGTTGATGTGTCTGACCACCAGATAGTAAATGATGATCAGGATACAAAATGAGACCACCAGGGTCTTGATGGTCTGGCTGACCATGATCAGCACTGACTTCTCAATCAGACGCTGGTAAATCTGCTCCAGCGACGCGGCGACAAACAGCTTGCCGACAATTTCCCCCTGATAGGTGAGATTGAACTCCTGGGAGATGTCATAGCTTTCCCGTTCCACTCCCTGGGTCAACAATGGCACTTCGGAGTTGCCGAGCATCTCCTTGACCATCACAAACTGCATGTTGGGCAGGTTCATGATCCCTTCGATCTGCACCTTGACCTGCTCCTCATCGAGGTTCCACAAGCTGGCGGCAATAGGTTGCAAAAAGGAGGCTTCGATCTGGCCGATGCTGTCTTCGATGACGGCGACATCCTTGCGGTAATCCCAGGCGAGTTGCAGCACCGTAATGATCATCGCCAATACGGTACTACACACCAGAATATAGGAGAGCAGGCGGTATGAGAGTCCGTTGCGGCCTACAGCCTCGGCGGTCTTGGAGATGAGTCCTGACATGGCGTCCTTGCGGTCTGGATGTTGTGTTTTTTAGTTTAACTGCTTCATGGACTTATGTCGTCTTTCCTGCGAACCATAAAAAAGGCCCCGTATCGGGGCCTTGGCAAGTGATTGATGATCAGTGTCCGCCGTTTGCCTTGGGCGGAATGGTTTCATCGAATACCGGCAAGGGTTTGTGCTCGGAAGCCAGATAGGTGTAGATCACCGGCAGTACGAACAGGGTGAACAGGGTACCGATGGCAAGGCCTGCCACGATGACGATACCGATGCTGAACCGTTGTGCTGCACCGGCGCCTGCGGCGTAGAGCAGCGGGATCAGACCGGCAATCATGGCGGCGGTGGTCATCAGGATCGGACGCAGACGCACCTTGGCGGCTTGCATCACGGCTTCCATCCGGTTCATGCCGCGCAGCAGCTGCTCTTCCTTCGCTACTTCACAGATCAGGATGCCGTGCTTGGTAATCAGACCCACCAGGGTGATGAGGCCCACCTGGGAGTAGATGTTCATGGTCGCCAGTCCCCAAGCCAAGGCAATCAAGGCCCCGCTGATGGCGAGCGGTACAGAGACCATGATGACCAGCGGGTCACGCACCGACTCGAACTGGATCGCCAGCACCAGGAAGATGATCGCCAGTGCCAGCGCGAAGGTGGCATAGAGCGCATTGCCTTCGGTGACGAACTGACGGGCTTCACCCATGAAGTCGTAACGATAGCCTTGCGGCAGCTTCTCGTCGGCGGTGGTCTGGAACCAGTTGATCGCATCACCCATGGCCACACCCGGAGCCGGAACGGCACCGATAGTGGCGGAGTTCAGCTGGTTGAAGTGGGGCAGGGCGCGGGGCTCGCCAACCACTTCAATGGTGATCAGGCTGCCGAGCGGGATCGACTTGCCATCTGCGGCCCGCACGTAGTAGCCCTTGATGGACTCCGGATTGAGACGGTATTTGCGCTCGACCTGCGGGATCACCTCGTAGGAGCGGCCATCCAGGTCGATACGGTTGACGTAACCGTCCGCCATCATGGTGCCCATGGTGATACCGATATCCTGCATGGTGATGCCGTAGGCACCCGCCTTGTCCTTGTCGATGCGGATCTTCATGGTGGCGGAGTCGTAGTTCAGATCGAGATCCGAATAGACGAACTGACCGTTACTCTGCGCCGCGGCCAGAATTTCACCGGCCACCAGGAACAGGCTTTCGAAGCTGTTCGGGGTGGTGATGACGAACTGGATCGGCAGACCACTCGATGCTCCCGGCAGTTCCGGGAACTGGAAGGTGGTGATGGCCATACCCGGGATGTCTTTAACCAGATTGGCGACCCGATCCAGCACCTCTTTCTGGCTCGCTTCACGTTGGCTCCAGGGCACCATGGAGGCGATACCGAACGCCTGGTTGGCGTTGAACACCCCTGAGAAGACCTGGGAGAAGGCGATCTCGGGCTGCTCGTCCAGGATCTTGTTCACATCCGCCATGGTGTTTTCGATGTAGTCCAGGTTGGCGTTGGACGGTGCGGTACCCAGCACGGCCATTACCCCCTTGTCCTCTGACGGTGCCAGTTCGCTCGGGATGAACTTGAACAGCAACGGCAGGCTGGCGAACACGATGACGGCGAACACCACGATGACGGGGCGCTTTTTCATCACGGCGTGCAGCATGCTGTCGTAGCGATCGGTCATCCGTTCCAGCAGGTGGTGGACCGTGCTCTCGAATTTGCCCGGTTGCTCGTTGGCCTTGAGCATCTTGGAACACATCATCGGTGACAGGGTCAGGGCGATGATGCCCGAGACGAACACGGCACCTGCCAGGGTCAGGGCAAACTCCTTGAACAGGGAGCCGGTGATACCCCCCATCAGGGCGATAGGTGCGTATACCGCCGCCAGGGTGACCGTCATGGCGATAACCGGCACCGCAATTTCACGGGTACCGATAATGGCGGCCCGGAACGGCTCTTCACCTTCTTTGATATGGCGGTCGACGTTCTCCAGCACCACGATGGCGTCATCCACCACCAGACCGATCGCCAGCACCATCGCCAGCAGGGTCATCAGGTTTATCGAGAAGCCGAACATATCCATCATCATCACCACGCCGATAAGACTGAGCGGAATGGTGATGATCGGGATGATGACCGCGCGGAACGAGCCGAGGAACAGGGTGATGACCACCAGAACGATGGCGGCTGCCTCCAGGATGGTCTTGATAACCTCGTGGATGGACTCGTTGATCGCCACGGTGGAGTCATACATCACGTTGAGACGCATGGTGCTCGGCATATTGCGCTCAAGGCTCGGCAGCAGTGCCAGCACATCGCGGGCGATGTTGATGGGGTTGGCTGTCGGGGCGGCGTTGACCGCCATGACCACGGCTTCGCGACCATTGGCGCTGGCACGATAGACATCGTGACTCTTCTCGAGGGTTACCTTGGCGATGTCCGCCAGACGGATCACCTTGCCGTCGCGGGTAGCCACCACCAGTCGCTTCAGCTCGTCGACATCCTTGACCTGGGTCTCGGCATTGCCATTGAACAGGGTGAAGTAACCGGTCGCCTGACCTGTCGCGGACTGATAGTTGTTGCTGTTGAGCACCGTCATCACGTCGCTGGCAGTCAGGTTGAAGGCCGCCATCTTGGCCGGATCCAGCCATACCCGCAGGGCAAACTCGACACCGCCGTAGAGGTCAACCTTGGAGACCCCGCCGACAGTAAAGAGCTGCGGCTTGATAACCCGCTCCAGATAGTCGGTGATCTGGCTGGAGTTGAGCTCCGGGCTGGTAAAGCCGAGGTAGAGCACCGCCGTGGTTGAACCGGTGGAGGAGGTGACCGAGGGGTCTTCCGCCTCTTTCGGCAACTGAGAGCGCACCGAGTTCACCTTCGCCAGGATGTCGGACAGCGCGGCGTTGGGGTCGGTATTGAGCTTCATGTATGCAGTGATGGTGGAGCTACCCAGCTGGCTGGAGGAGGTCATGAAGTCGATGTTGTCGGCTTGCGCGACCGCCTGTTCCAGCGGCTGGGTGATGAACCCCTGGATCAGATCAGAACTGGCGCCATAGTAGCCAGTGCTGACGGTGATCACCGTGTTGGTCACCTCGGGGTATTCCCGTACCTGCATCTTGAAGATGGCCTGAAAGCCCAGCAAGGCGATCAGGAAGCTGAGCGAGATCGCCAGCACAGGCCGTTTTATAAATATGTCAGTAAATCGCATCGCAGATCTCCGCGCTTACAGCATCGGGGTTTGTGCCGGAACGGCCAGGGCATCGTTCTCGACCACATGCACCTTGGTGTCGTTGCTCAGGCGAACCTGACCCGACAGTACGATCTGGTCACCGGCCTGAATGCCAGAGAGCACATGCACATCGTTGCCACGGCGCTCACCCGCCTTGACCACAACCTGCTTGGCTCGCAGCACTTTCACCTTGTTACCCTCTTTGTCAGTCTCTTCGCCCTCTTTGAGCACGTAGACGTTCTGACCGTAAAGGGTGAAGGAGATAGCGGTTTGCGGGATCACAATCTGATCTTTCACCGTCGGCAGAATGATGCTGGCGCGGGCGAACATACCGGAACGGAGCTGACCGTCGTTGTTCGGAATGTCTGCCTGTACCTGGATCAGGCCGCTCTGGAAGTTGACCGCAGGCTCGATAGCGGTGATATGGCCGTCAAACTGGGTTTGCGGATAGGCATCCACATTGATCTTGATGGTCTGGCCCAGCTTGATTTTGGAGATATCGGTCTGGGGCACGGTGAAGCGCAGGCGCATCACGCTGGTATCTTCCAGGCGCACGATATCGGTGCCCGGCTGCAGATACTGACCGAGGAACACATTGCGCAGGCCGACCACGCCGCTAAAGGGCGCACGCACTTCACGACGGGCAATGGTCGCCTTCAGACTCTCGATATCCGCTTCCAGCGAGCGATAGGCCGCTTCCGCCTCATCCAGCTGCTCTTTGGAGATGGAGCTGGTCTTGTAGAGGTTCTGGAAACGATCGAACTTGGCTTTTGCCGCCGGCAGCTTGGCCTGGGAGGCGCGCAGATTGGCCCGCTCCACGGTGGAGTCCAGGCTCAACAGCAGCTGGTCAGCCTTGACCGGTTTGCCCGACTCGAAGGTGATAGCATCAATGGTGCCGGCCAGTTCGGTGGAGAGGGTCACCCCCTGATTCGGTTCGATGAAGCCGATTGCTTCGATGGTCGGTACCCAATCCTGCGCCTTGGTCACCATGGCGGTGACGGGGAACTCGGGTTCCGGCCGGTTGGCCATATATTGGGCAATCATCTTCTGTTTGAACAAATTGAAGCCGATGACGCTGCCAAACAAGGCGATCGCTATCAGCAACATAATGGCCATCCACTTTTTCATGAACAGGCTCCTGAGGTGGAAAGATTGGGGGATAAAATGGCATTCCAGCTGGCCCGGATCGCGGTTTCCAACTGCGATTCGGTCAGCGTGATGTTGTGCACCCTGCACTGCAGGGCCAGATGCATGACACTGTCCAGACTCAACACCTGGAGTGCCCGTATCGGTAAATCAATAAACAATCCTTGTTCAACGCCCTGTTCAAAAAATCGGTCCAGAGGCTCCCAGGCAGCCAGAATGACAGGATTGGTCTCCAATTCTGCCCCTAGCGGAGAGCTCTCGTACTGCAATTTGCACCGGATAGCGTTGGGTTCGTTAACAAAAATGGCATGAATATTGAGCCATAATTGGCGAAATTGTTGAAATGAAACTTTATCGATTGCTACATCGGCCATGACCATGGGCACACACTGCAAGATAGTGTGCTGGTGCAGTTGCCGGATCAGATCATCCTTGTCGCCGAAGTAGCGATAGATGGTGCCGGTGGCAACATTGGCCTTCTTGGCGACTTCCGCAATCGACAGACCATGAAAACCCCGTTCACCCAGCACCTCATGGGCCGCGTTGAAGATGCTCTCTTTTTTATCCAGAATCATCAGTGTGACTTTCGATTGAATGAACGTTCATTCATTTTAGATGGGCACAACATCAAGTCAAGACGGCAGGATGATTTGAGCGGGGATGTGTGCCTTTTTGCCAGGCCACAGGCAGGTAAGTGGAAGAAAAACACACAGATTGCCTGAAAAAACAACGAACAGTGCTTCGGTGACAGAAAAGTGTAGACAAACCGGCAACCATCATTAATAATGCGCCCCGTTCGACAGCGTAGCGCCCGTAGCTCAGCTGGATAGAGCGCTGCCCTCCGGAGGCAGAGGTCACAGGTTCGAATCCTGTCGGGCGCACCATAAAAAGTGCGTCGGTTAAACGGGCGTTGTTGTGGAACGAAAACAGCTGTGGTGGCTGTAGCTCAGTTGGTAGAGTCCCGGATTGTGATTCCGGTTGTCGTGGGTTCGAGCCCCATCAGCCACCCCATTTTACAGCTTGTCAGGTACGCGAAGGTGGCGGAATTGGTAGACGCGCTAGCTTCAGGTGTTAGTGCCCCCCGGGTGTGAGGGTTCGAGTCCCTCTCTTCGCACCATACTTGCTGTATGACGAGGATGGCCATCAGGTCGTCTTTGTTTTTTGAAAAACGCTATTTTTGAATAGCATCGGTGATTAGCGCAGCCCGGTAGCGCATCTGGTTTGGGACCAGAGGGTCAAAGGTTCGAATCCTTTATCACCGACCACATTTAGAAAAACCTCGCTTCGGCGAGGTTTTTTGCTTTCCGGCCTTTACTGCGCCTGCACGCTTTCTCTGTTACGTCTGTTTACACTCTATCAGGGCAGAGTGCCCCACCTTTCGGTTATGCTTCAGCCTCGAGTCACTGACAAACGGATGTCATCGGCCCATTTCAGGCATTTTCCATGAATAACAAAATTTCCCTTGCTTGCTCTCCCGCTCTGCTGGTCGCCTTGTTGCTGGGAGGATGTACCATCAAGCCGCCATCAACCGATGAAATGATGGACTCAATCGCTTCGATACCGTCGGAGGATCGGGTGCTTTCTCCCTTGCTGACCAGCGGCGATTTTTGTGTCGCAGTATCCCAACAGAAGGTGTTGGCACAACCCTGCAGCGGAAAAGACGATCAACTGTTCGAGTGGGATCTGGGTGAGTTGCGTCTGCAGGATCTCTGCCTGCAAGCCAAAAGTGACAGCGAAGTGATGCTGGCACCCTGTGACGGTCAGGCACAGTGGGAGTGGCAGAAAGACAGACTGTTCAACAGCAAGGTCTCCCGCTGCCTCGATGTGGCCGGGCGACGCCATACCCCCGGCACGCCTCTGCGGTTGGCTGAATGCTACGGCGGTGCGAACCAGAGCTTCAGCTGGCAGCGGCCCAATCCCTGGCTGGAGACTCTGAAAAAACAAAGCCTCACATGGTGAGGCTTTGCTGAATCGGATGGCGGGCTGAAGAGGATCAGGCTGCGCTGACGCTCTCCAGCTCGAACAGCTTCTCCAGATAGACGGCGACGCCATCTTCATCGGAGGTGAGGGTCTGCTCATGCTCTGGCAGCGCCATTTTCAGGCGGTCATGGGCGTTGCCCATAACGATGCCGCGTCCCACCATGGTCAACATCTCGAAGTCGTTCATGCCATCGCCGAAGGCGATCGCCTCCGACATGTCGAACCCGTTCTGCTCCAGCACGGCACGCACAGCATTGCCCTTGTGCACCCCGGCGTGCATCACTTCGAGACAGTCCGGCAGGGAGAAGGTGACGTTGAGCTGATCGCCGTAGCATTGGTTGAGGTGTGCCTCGATCTTCAGCAGCTTCTCGTGGTCGCCGATGTAGAACACCTTGTTGATCTGCTCTTTCGGTTCCTGTTTCAGGTCATCGACCAGACGGTAGGTGAACCCTGACTCGTCGTGGAACTGCAGCAGCCAGGGCAGCTCCTCTTCCACCACCCAATCATCACCCTGATAGACATTGAGGTGGATAGAGGGGTCGCGCTCCAGCGCAATCAGTTCGGCGGCGATCTCGGTCGGCAGCGGCTGGTTGAAAATCAGCTGATCCTGTTTGTCATGGACCACGGCGCCATTGGAGGTAATGAGGTAGATGTCCATCCCCAGCGCATCGCGGAAGCTGCGTACGTCAACGTGATGACGGCCGGTGGCGACCACGAATTTCACACCTTGTTCTACCAGGCGGTGCAGGGTATCCCGGGTACGGGGAGAGATCTGGTGCTGCTTGTTGAGCAGAGTGCCATCGAGATCGGATACAACTACCTTGAACATCATTACCTCGGCATCGATTGAAAACAGGGGCAGTTTACCTTAGCCCGCACTGTCACCCCATTTATTTAGGGTTACAAAAAATAGCCAGCTCAGAAGCGGGCGAAAAAGTCGACCATCGCGGTCAGGGCTGGCTGGCGCTTGTCATCGGATTCGATAAACAGCTCGTGCCAGGCACCCTCGATGCGCAGTGGTTTGCCCCCTTCGCACTTGGCTATGGTGCAGAAGCGATCCTGCGCGGCATTGTCCACCACGCTGTCGTTGCCAGCCTGCAGTACCAGCAGCGGGGTTTTGATGGCGCCCGCATCGGCGATGGCGGCATCGGCACCGGTGATCCCCTGATAAATCCAGTGGGCGGTGGCGCCACCCAGCTTGATCTGCGGGTGCTGCTCGTAGATTTGGCGGAAGGCCTGATAGCGGGGCTGGCTGTGAGTCAGTTCGTTATCGGCAAAGCCGTGATCCTGATAGGCTCCCTGACCGGGGCCGTAGGGAGGCTCACTAATCCAACCGCCGACCGTGCCTATGGTGCTCGCCAATCCCTTGGCCAGCCACTTGGGCAGACCGCCGAGATTGATGCCCAGCATGGGGGAGGAGAGTACGGCTGCTTTGATATCATCGGGCCAGCGCTCCAGATAGCGGGCCGAGATGGCACCGCCCATGGAGTGGGCCAGCAGGAACAGCTTGGCAGGTTGGTCCGCCATGATGATCTGGTCGTGAAACTGCTTCAGATCGGCCACATAATCGTCGAACTGGTCGACATATCCCTTCTGCGGGTCATTCAGCATCCGGTCGGACATCCCCTGACCGCGATGGTCGATGAGATAGAGGCTGTAGCCCTGACGCCAGAGATCCCACGCCAGCTCCTGATACTTGAGGTAGCTTTCGACCCGGCCATTGACGATCAGGATGGCGCGATCGACCTTCTCCTGCCGCAGCGCGGCATAGCGGATGGTCACCCCATCCTTGCCCTTGAACTCTCCTTCCACCGCATGCTGGCGCCAGAAGTCGGGCAGGGTTTGCTGGTAGAGGCTGGGTACATCGGCTTCGCTGGTGAGCTGATAGGTATTGGTCACGGCAAGGGCTCCGGCAGAAAACAGGGTCAGGGCCAACAGGGAAAGAGAGAGGGGTTTCATCAGGCACACTCCTGTTGCCAATGGTGATAAAGGGCGGCGATATCCCCCGAGCAGAGCAGCGCCATGCAGGCTTGCAAGCGAGGCAGGGGCCAGTCCCACCACTGCATCTCTTGCAGCATGAGGATCTGCTCATCGTTGAAACGGCGGCGGATCGGTTGGGCCGGGTTGCCGCCGACTATGGTGTAAGGGGCCACATCCTTGGTCACCACGGCGCGGGTGGCGATGACGGCACCATCACCTATGGTGATGCCGGGCATGATCATCGCTTCCGAGCCGATCCAGACATCGTTGCCAATCCGGGTGTCCCCCTTGCGCTGGAAGCCGCTGTGGGCACCTTCGCCAAAGGTGTCGGGGTTGAACGGGAAGGTTGAGACCCAATCCAGCCGGTGGCCCTGATTGCCCGCCAACATGAAGGTGGCGCCCGAGCCGATGGAGCAGAACTTGCCGATGATCAGCCGATCCACCTCGCCCCAGAGGCCGCTCTCCCAGGTGTCGCGGGTCGAGCCATCGCCGAGCAGGTAGCGGACGCAGTGATCCTCGAACGGTTTGCCGTGGTAGTAGCCGGAGTAGTAGCTGTAGTCGCCGGCCTCTATGTTCGGGTTGGTCAGGTGATCCCGGATGATTTGCGATTCCAGCCAGCTGCCAAAAGGGTTCTCCATCACTCCTCCTGTAGGTCGTCCTGCTCGCTCTGCTGTGCCCACCCTTTGCGGGTCAGCTGCATCCGTTGCCACCACTCTTCGTCCGCCAGAATTTCACCGGCCGGGCCGAGCTGGGGGTAGGGTATCTCTTTCTCTTTGCAGAGCTGGGCATAGATAGGATAACCCCCCTCGAACAGGATGCTGTTCTGCTCCTCCAGCGTGAGCGGGCAGCCGCGCTGATAGCAACCGGCCAGCTCGCGCTGACGCTGGGCTTCGTAGAGGATGGCGGCAGCAGCCACCGAGACGTTGAGGGACTGCACCATGCCGACCATGGGAATGACAATATGGTGGTCGGCCAGCGCCAGCGCCTCTTCACCGATGCCGTGTTTCTCCTGACCCACCAGAATGGCGGTCGGTTTGGTGTAGTCGATAGCGCGAAAATCGACGGAGCTGTCGGAGAGGTGGGTTGCCAGGATCTGCATGCCTGAAGCTTTCAGCTCGGCAACGGCTGTGCCGATATCCGGGTGCAGTTTTACATCCACCCAGTTCTGGCTGCCGCGGGCGGTGCCCTTGCGCTTATGGATCCAGGTTTTGGGCCAGACGGCGTGTACCCGGTGGATGCCGATGGCATCGGCGGTACGCACGATAGCGGCCAGATTGTGAGGTTTGTGGACCTCTTCCATACAGACGGTCAAATCGAGCTGACGCTGGGCCAGCATATCGGTGATGCGCTTGAAGCGTTCGGGGGTCATGGCTTGTCTCTATAAAAGCAGCAGGCGGCTTGCGCCGCCTGTGTTCAGTTCTTCTGTCGGCTCACCTTGAGCACGTTGGGCATCACGCGGATCTTGCGCATGATGTTGGCCAGGTGGATGCGGCTCTTGGTGGTGATGAGCAGGCTGACCTGATAGACCCGGCCATCCTTCTCTTCGGTGCTGATGGCGTGAATGTTGGCGCCGGTGGCGGCAATCACGTTGGCCAGCTCGGCCAGCGCACCCTGATGGTTGACGATCTCGATGCTGATACCGGTGCGGAACTCCTGTTCCTGCTCCTTGTCCACTTCCCACTGCACCGGCAGGTACTTGTCCGGCTCCTTGCTGTAGCCCTTGATGTTGCGACAGGCTTCCTGGTGGATCACCAGACCCTTGCCCGGGCTGATGTGGGCGATAATGGCATCCCCCGGGATCGGGCGGCAGCAGTTGGCGAAGGTGACCAGCATGCCGTCGGCACCCTTGATCGGCATCTTTTTGCTGCTGGTTTTGGGCTGTTCTTCCGGCGGCAGTTCATCCCCTAGCATGCGGCGCGCCACCATAACACTCATGGCGTTGCCGAGGCCCACATCGGCCAGCAGCCCCTGCAGGTTCTCATGCTTGGTATCAGCCAGCACCTGCTTGATGCGCGGCTCGGGGATGTCTTCGATATTCTTGGCGCCCAGCGCATGGTTGAGCAGGCGGCGACCCAGCACCACCGACTCTTCGGTGCGCAGGTTCTTGAGGAATTGGCGGATTTTGGATCGTGCCTTGGTGGTCACCACAAAGTTGAGCCAGGCCGCGTTGGGGCGAGCGCCCGGTGCCGTGATGATCTCCACCGTCTGGCCCGAGTGCAGCGGGCTGCTGAGCGGGTAGGGGTGGCGGTCGACCCGCGAACCGACGCAGGCATGGCCGATATCGGTGTGCACCGTGTAGGCGAAGTCCACCGGCGTGGCGCCAGCGGGCAGCTCCATGATGCGTCCTTCCGGCGTGAACACGTAGATCTCGTCGGGGAAGAGGTCGGTCTTGACCCCTTCGATAAATTCAAACGAGCTGCCGGCGCTCTGTTGCAATTCCAGCAGGCTCTGCATCCAGCGCTGGGCGCGGATCTGGGCAGTGGTGCCCGAGCTGTCGCCATCCTGCTTGTAGGCCCAGTGGGCGGCAACCCCTTTGTCGGCCATCTGGTCCATGAACTCGGTGCGGATCTGCACCTCGACCGGTACCCCGTGCGGCCCCACCAAAGAGGTGTGCAGCGACTGGTAGCCGTTGGTCTTGGGGATGGCGATGTAATCCTTGAAGCGGCCGGGGCGCGGCTTGTAGAGGCTGTGCATCTGTCCCAGCACCCGGTAACAGGTATCTATGTCCTTCACCTTGACACGAAAGGCGTAGATATCCATTACCTCATGAAATTGCAGCTCTTTTTTCTCCATCTTGTTGTAGATGGAGAACAGATTCTTCTCGCGGCCACTGACCTGATGCTCGATCCCTGCCTCTTTCAGGCGACCGCTGATTTCGCTCTGGATGGAGTCGATGATCTCGCGGCGATTGCCACGAGCGCGGCGCACCGATTCGCGCAACACGCGGGATCGCATGGGATAGAGCGCCTCGAAACCCAGCTCTTCCAGCTCGTTCTTCATGGTGTGAATACCGAGGCGGTTGGCGATGGGGGCGAAGATTTCGAGGGTTTCCCGGGCGATGCGGCGGCGCTTGTCAGGGCGCAGCGAGCCTAGCGTGCGCATGTTGTGAGTGCGGTCGGCCAGCTTGATCAGAATGACCCGGATATCCTGGGTCATTGCCATCACCATCTTGCGGAAGTTCTCGGCCTGCGCCTCTTTGCGATCGCGAAACTTCAGCTTGTCGAGCTTGGAGACCCCGGCCACCAGTTCTGCAACCGCATTGCCAAACTGCTCGGCCAGATCGGCCTTGGTGACAGAGGTGTCTTCGATGACGTCGTGCAACACGGCGGCCATCAGGGTTTCATGGTCGAGGCGCATGTCACCCAGGATCCGGGCAACGGCAACAGGGTGGGTAATATAGGGTTCGCCACTGGAACGCATCTGACCCTGGTGGGCATCACGGGCCACCACATAGGCTTGCTTGAGCTTCTCAACCTGCTCTGGCGGCAGGTAGGAACTGGCTATTTCTTTAAGGTTTTCAAATAAATACAAGACAGTCCCCGCAGCGGTGAAACGGCAATTCGTGGAATTGAGGGTATAGCCCTGAGTTTGCGAGGTTTTCGAGCGGTTGTAAATGGGGATGAACAGTCGGCACCCGGGCGGGTGCCAACCGGAGGAATAACTTAACCGCGGCCTTCGGCGATGGCAGCAACGGCAGCCAGCTCGGCGGCTTCCTGCTCTTGCTGTTCGTAGCGGTCCTGGGTGTCCATCACTTGATTGTTCACCAGACCCAGTTCGATCTCACGCAGGGCGATCACGGTCGGCTTGTCGTTCTCTTCTTCAACCAGGGGATCTTTGCCTTGTACCGCGATTTGACGAGCGCGGCGCGCGGCGACCAGCACCAGGTCAAAACGGTTACCAACCTGTTTTACAGCATCTTCTACAGTAACGCGTGCCATGCAGGACTCCAGTGTTTGGGCTTTCTGTATTTAGAAAAGCAGTGTTTAAAAATGACGCAAAAGTTTACTTGTTTTTGGCTTACTCTGCCAGTAGCTGTTGCAGCAAGTTTTTTTGAGCCTGTTGCTGGTGACGCATCTCCAGCCGTTGGCACTCAATAATGGACCTGAGCTGGAACAGTGCCTGCTCGAACTCTTCATTGATAATGACATAGTCATACTCGTCGTAGTGCACCATTTCGGCAATGGCTTTCGCCATCCGGCCGGCAATCACTTCGGCGCTGTCCTGACCGCGCCCAATCAGGCGGCGTTCCAGCTCTTCGCGGCTGGGGGGCAGGATGAAGATGGATTTGGTCGGCATCTGCTCGCGGATCTGGCGGGCACCTTGCCAGTCGATGTCGAGGAATACGTCGATCCCCTTGGCCAGACAGGCTTCGATGGTGGCGCGGGAGGTGCCGTAGTAGTTGCCGAACACTTCGGCCCACTCCAGAAAATCACCGCGTTCGATCAGCGCCTTGAACTCTTCCACCTGAACGAAGTGGTAGTGGACGCCGTGCTCTTCGCCCGGGCGGGTGGCGCGAGTGGTGTGGGAAACCGATAGCTGCATCTTGCCAGCTTGATTGTGGTTGGTCAGCAAGGCATTGAGCAGACTGGATTTACCCGCGCCGCTCGGAGAGGAGATGATATAGAGAGTGCCTTGTTGCGCCATATTATTACCTTTAATCGAAACCGCTGTTTTGGTTGTAGCAGAGACCGCCGTCTTGTGCCCGAAAGGGAGACAGCCAAACGCAAAACGCGGAAAATTCTTGAGTCAGGAGGATGTAAAGGCGGCGAATTTTACCAGAATGCGGCGAATAAAAAAACGGCCGGAATCATATTCCAGCCGATCAAAGTATTCGTAGCTTGCTGCGGGAGCGTAACCCACATCAGCCTGCATTGTGCCTTTGGCTGAGGGCAGAGGCTATCAGGTTATCCCTGCCTGATGGCTCGGAATTCCCGAGGTGCCCTGTCACTACGGCAGTTGACGATCTGCACAGAGCCGATCGAACGCGGCGGTCACCTGCTCGCTGGTGATTTTTCGCATGGCCTCCGGGTCTTTGAGACGGGTGCGCCAGCTCAATTCGGCCAGCGGCTTGCCGGTCTCCTGCTCGACCAGCTCCTGATAGACGCTGACCACGTAGTCGCGGCACAGATAGGGGCCGGTGCGGGCCGGATTGTGGTGGGCATAGAGGCCGATCACCGGCGTGCCCACTATGGTGGCCATATGGGTGGGGCCGGTATCGGGGGCCAGTACCAGACTCGCCTCGCCAATCAGCGCCAATAACTGCTTGAGGTTGGTCTGCCCCACCAGATCGACCGGTTTACTCTGGCTGAGTTGCCGGATCTCGGCAGCCAGATCCCGCTCCAGTTTGGCAGGCCCGCCACAGAGATAGACCTGAAAGCCCTTGTTGGCGGCGTGATCTGCCAGCGCGGCATAGCCTGCGGCAGTCCAGTTTTTGAATGCCTTGCTGGCGGCTGCGCAGATAAGCAGAGTCGGTTTGCCGCCAATCTTCTCCCTTGCCCACGCCTGATGATCGGCGCTGATGGGCAGTTGCCAGTCCGGGGTCAGATCCTGGATGCCGAGCTCTTTGGCGAAAGCGAGGAAACCGTCCAGCACATGGGGGGAGGCAGGCGAAGGTACCTTGTGGTTGGTGAACAGCCACTGGCCGTCGTTGGCCCGCTCCCGATCAAACCCGAGTTTGACCTTGGCCTTGATGCCGAGGGTTGCGATGCTGGCCCGCATCGCCGCCTGCAGGTGGAGCAGGGCATCGAATTTGCGCCCCTTGAGGGTATGCCAGAGATCGCGATAGCCGCGCCACCCCTTGCTCTTGTCGAAGGGGATCACCTCGACCCCAGGCAGATCGGCAAACAGGGTTGCCTCGATTTTGCCGGTGATCCAGGTGATACGGGTCTGTGGCCACTCCCGCTGGATGACGCGCACCAGCGCCAGTGCGTGGCAGCAATCCCCGATGGCGGAGAGCCGCAGGATGCAGATGGAGGAGGGAGGCGTTTGAAATAGCGGCATGTTGTGGCGCACGGCTGGCAAAAAGGGTGAATGGCATTATGCAAACTCCCCTCTGGATTGTAAAATTGCGCACAATCGTCAGCCGGGCTTTGCCACCTGAATAGCAGCCGCCATGGCTGGCACATGTTGCGGGCATGCCACAGTCGCAGCCTCATCGCCCATAAACAGGGGCGATCAACGACCCACCGAGCGGGATCTCCACGATGCGAGTACAGACCGAACACAACCAGATCTGCTGGTATGCCGAAGGGGCCTTTCGCGACCCATCTCCCCAGTTATTCGATCCTGCCTGGTGGCAGAACAACCGTCAGGTGGTGGGAACCTCCATCGGACGGGGAGTGACCTGGTTCGTCAAGGATGAGTCCCGCCATCTGGTGCTGCGCCACTACTATCGCGGCGGCATGGTGGGCAAGGTGGTGCGGGATCGCTTCTGGTTCGAAGGGGTCGAGTCGAGCCGCGCCATGGCCGAATACACCCTGCTGGCCAAGTTGTGTGAGCTGGGGTTACCGGTGCCGCGTCCGTTTGGCGCCCGTATGGTCAAACAGGGCCCCTTCTATCGCGCCGATATCCTGATCGAGCGAATTCGCGGTGCCAAGGATATGGTGGCGCTGCTCAAGCAGGGGCCGGTGGTGACCGAGGTGTGGCACAAGATAGGTCAGACGGTGCGTCAGCTGCACGATGCCGGGGTTTATCACGCCGATCTCAACAGTCACAACCTGCTGCTCGATAAAGAGGGCAAGGTGTGGGTGATCGATTTTGACAAGGGTGCGATCCGTTCCCCCGGTGAATGGCAGAAGGCCAATCTGGAACGCTTGCTTCGTTCATTCAATAAAGAGTCTCAACTGCATACCAGTTTCCACTTCGTACCGGAGAACTGGCAGACCTTGATGAACGGGTATCAGGGAAAAGCGCTCTGACCCTGTTGCTCGGCGTGAACGCCAATGTTACTTATTGAGCAGGTATTCAGATCCTGTTTCGAGGCGCCCCATGGAAATGCTCAAGACACCTTTGGTCGATGTGACTGCCCGGCTTGATCCGGGTCTGCTGTCTGATGCCATGGCGCTGCTGGAGGCGGGGATCTGGAGCTGGTCAGCCCAACATGGACTGCAGCGTGATCCCTCCTGCCTGCGCCTGTTGGGATTGGGAGAGTGCTGGCCGGATGATCTTGGCTGGCTGGATCGGGTGCATCCCGACGATGTTACCCGGCTGGAAGATGCCCTGCTCGCCTGCCAGAGCGGCCGCAGCAGCGGTCTGCGCCTCGAATACCGCATTCTGCATCATCACGGTCACTACATCCGGCTGGAAGAGCGGATGCGTCGCGATGAGCGGGGTTATCTGCTGGGGGTCGTCCGTCACCTCGATCCCGCTGCCGTGCTGGTGGAGGAGCGACATGGCACCGATCCGCTGACCGGACTGGAGAGCCGTGGCCGTTTCGAGCAACTGCTTGAAGAGCGGCTGGCGACCGAGAGCGGCACTTTCAGTCTGTTGCAGTTCTCGGTCGATCACATGGCCAAAATCCAGCAGTTGTTTGGTGAAGCGGCTTGCGACGCCATGCTGGCCAAGCTGGCGCGTATCGTGCGTCACGAACTGCGGCGGGAAGATCCCTTCGCCCGCTGGGATGAGGACGGTTTTATCCTGATGCTCTCCCAGACCGAGCGGATGAGTGCGCTGGAGATCGCCGAGCGGCTGCGCCTCGAGATTGCCGATGCCAGCCTGCTGTCACAGCGGCCGGTCACCGTCAGCATCGGGCTGGTGCAGAGTCAGGCTGGCGAGCTGCTCGATCATCTGCTGGCCCGGCTGGCCAGCTGTCACAGTCAGGCCAGACGGGAGCACAACACCGTCGTCGGCTGAGTGCGGTCAGGGTAGGCCGCGCTTGTCACGCTGGCAGACCCAGAGCGAGGCCAGCATCAGCAGGCCGCCGATGGTCAGTCGGGTCAGGTCGGTATCCTTGCCCCAGAGCAGCAGATTGACCAGCAAGCCGGCCGGAATTAGCGCATTGTTCATGATGGCCAGCACCCCGCTGGTGACCAGCGTCGCCCCCTTGTTCCAGAGGAAGTAGCCGAGGCCGGAGGCACCCACCCCCAACCAGAGCAGAATGCCCCACTGCAACCCTGACGTTGGGTATTGCGGCTTGCCCAGCAGCCACCAGGCGGGCAATGCGATCACCAGCGCTCCCAGATAGAAGCAGCCGAACACCGCCAGTTGCGGCGGTTGCTCCGCCTCCCTTGCCAGCAGTACCTTGTAGCCCACTTGACCTAGGGCGAAACAGAGGTTGGCCCCCTGCACCACCAGAAATCCCAGCACATAACTTTCGGTCAGGCCGTCGAAGCGGATGACGGCAGCCCCGAGCACCGCCAGCAGGGCGCCCCACAGATAGGTGGGCTTGAAGCGCCCCTCCAGCAGATCGTGGAGCAGGGTGACGTAGATGGGGGTGAAGATGGTAAAGACCAGTACTTCCGGCACCGTCAGCAGCAGGAAGGAGTGGTAGTAGAAGAGATACATGATGCCGAGCTGGATGGCGCCCAGCGCCATCAGCTTGGCCGCCAGATCGGGGCGCAGCCAGCGGCGGCGCAGGAAGGGGAGAAACACCAGACTGGCGAGGGCGATGCGGGTCAGCACCGAGAAGTAGGCATCCACCTGACCGGCGAGGTAGACCCCGATCAGGCTGAAGGAGAATGACCAGAGCAGGGTGACCCCTATCAAGTAGTTCATGTGTTTGATTTATCGTCAGTTGTCAATTTTAAGGGGGCTATGATGGCCGAGATGGAAGCGGCAATCCAGCGTTTATGGGCGCGATTGCCACAGGTCGGAGCATTTTTCTTTACCGCCAGCAATGGCGAGGGGTCGGCGACCGACTGGAATGGTCGGGGCGAGGGGCGTGTGCAGGTGGCCGATCATCAGGGGGGCTGGCTGTTTAACGAGCATGGCCGTTACATCACGCCTCATGGTAGGGAGCTCGCCATGCACAACCGCTTCTGGTGGCAGCGCAGTGCGCGGGGGATCCGTCTCTCCCATCTGCGTTATGAGGAGCCGGTCGAACTGTTCGAGCTGCTGCCGCAGGGGGATGGCTGCTGGCTGACCGCCGAGCCCCATCTGTGCGGGGCGGATCACTACAGCGCCGAGCTGACCGAGATAGACGGCGGTTTTCTGCTGAGCTGGCAGATCACCGGGCCGCGCAAGAACGAGCGACTCAGCTATCGCTATTCGGTTTGAGTTTCAGATGGTTGTCGTTGGCTTTTTTGGCCAGTCAGTCTGATATATCAGGCTGACTGGTGGAATGTGTATCAGTCTGGCGAGCTCGGCTAAGTTTCCCGTGAAGGTGTTGCTCACACTCTATGTTGTCAGTAGCTCTGCAAAAGCGTTTATCAGCCTTATCAGGGCAAACGCTGCTACGGCAACGCATAGGTTTTCTAACGGACTATTGGTCGCCAAGGCATGAAGGGTATCGGATATGACAAGATCAGTACGCATGTAAATTACCTTAATGAGTCGGTTTTATTCCTAATACCCAGTTCTTTAAGGATTCACTGTTGGTGAGAAACCACTGTTAGATCAGCCCCCCATCAAAACAGTTGATAACAGGTAACGGTCTTCTCCTGATCTCGAACATAAAAAAACCGGCGCAGAGCGCCGGTAGCGGGGGACAAATCGGAGGTTTTTTAAAACAGTCCCAAAAACAGGAGAGATAGACTCTCGTCACACATTCAGAGATGGACTTCAGGCATTCAGGGCATAGCTCAACATGGCTTGCAGCTTGCTATCGAAGAACCAGGGCAGCAGTACCATCAGCAGGCCCAGGATCCCGGCCAGTCGCTGGCGATACTGCCAGCCGGCAATCAGTACCAGACCACCGCACAGTGTGGTCAGGATGCCTGACATAGGGAGACCTCGCGCTGCATGCGACGCTGTTGCGCCCACTGGTTCATGGCGACCGAGCCGAGGATCAGGGCCAGAGCAACACCTGTGGTGGGATGGATCTGCTCGCCGAGGAACAGGGCACCCAGCATCACGCCGAACAGCGGCACCAGATAGTTGCTGAAGGAGGCGAACGTCGGGCCGGCCTTCTGGATCAGCGCCATGTAGAGGAAGTAGACCAGACCGGTACAGAGGGTACCCAGCACGGTGATCGCGCTCAGGGCCTGGGTGCTCGGCAGGGTCAGGCTGCTGAGATCAACCATGAAGGGGGCGACCAGCAGCAACTGGATTGCCGAGGAGATCAGGATATTGCGGGCGACCACGACCGGATGGTCCTTGGCGAAGCGCTTGATCATCAGCAGGCCGATGGCGAAGCAGCTGGCTCCCAGCAGGATGGCCATGGCACCAAGCAGACCGGCGTTCATGCCCTGGGAGAGTTTCGGCCAGAACAGGGTGAGCACACCGGCAAAGCCGATGATCACGGAAAGCAGACCGGTTTTGGTTATTCTTTCACCAGAAATAAACAGCGGTGCAGCCAGAATGGTCACAAACGGGATACAACCCATGACCACGGCGGCGATTGCGCTATCCACGTACTGTTGGCCCCAGGCGACCATGATGAAGGGGATGGTGGCATCCAGCAGGGCGATCAGCATATAGGTGCGCCACGGGGTGTGTTCACTCTTGAGTCGCATGAACAGGCAGAGCAGACCCAGGGTCAGGCTGCCGCACAGGGCACGACCGGCAGCCACCAGAATGGGGGGCAACTCGGCAACGGCTTGGTGCATGAAAATGAATTGGGAACCCCACAGCAGGCCAATGGCCAGCAATAACAGATAGCTACGCATTTGAATCTCCGATGTATTAAGCCAGCGCATTCTAGGCAATCTGTTACTATGGTAAAAATGAATTGTTGGCATTTAACTATGGCTAATATCGATGGATAGCTCGCTCGCCCGTCTTGACCTCAACCTGCTCGCCGTATTCGACATGCTGATGCAGGAGCGCAATGTCACTCGTGCCGCCGAACGGCTGCATTTGTCCCAATCCACTGTCAGTCACGCCTTGGGGCGGCTGAGGGTGGCGCTGGATGACCCGCTGTTCGTGATGAGTCGGCGCGAGATGATGCCGACCGAGCGGGCCAAGGCGCTGGCCGGGCCGGTGCGCCAGGCGCTGGCAATGCTGGAGCAGGGATTGCGGCAGGCCAAAGGGTTTGATCCCGCTACCGCACGGCGGATTTTCCGCATCGCCACCCCGGGTTCGGTAGAGCACGGGCTGGTGCCAATGCTGGTGGAGCGGCTCCATCGGCAGGCCCCTCACTGTCGGCTTGAGGTGTGCGAGCTGGCGGACAGCGACTACGAGCGGGAGTTGGAAAAGGGTGAGCTGGATCTGGTGATCGGTTTCGCCGGGGCGAATCACCTCTCACCCCGTTTGTGGCGGGAGGAGTGGTTCAACAACCCGCTGGTCTGCCTGTCGCCACTCGGTAGCGAGTTGCCCGATGTGCTGACCCCGGTCGAGCTGGTGAGCCGTCCCCACATCCACACCTCCAGCTGGGGTCACAGTCAGGCGATGGTGGAGCTCTGGCTGGCTCGCTTCGGGGTGGAGCGGGAGTTGGGCGTACGGTTGCCGAGCTTTATGGCGGTGCCGCCGTTGATGGCGACCGGCCGCTATCTGGTGGTGGTGCCCGAGATGATCGGACGCCACTTCTGCCGCTACTACCCGCTGCGGATGCACCAGCTCGACCCCGCCATCCCGATCGTTTACCTGATGGCAGGGCATCCGCTCACCGCCCACGACGAGGCGATCGGCTGGTTCAAGAGCCTGTTGCACCAGTTGGTGTTCGACCTCTATGGCGACGATGCACTCGGGACTCCCGCTCAGCGGATGCTGGCGAAGTAGTCGAGCCCCATGGCGCTTTTCACCTCCGCCAATACCTCATCGGTGATGATGCGAGCCTGCTCGGTGCCTTGATAGAGCAGCTCCAGCAGCATCTTCTTGTCGGCAATGGCCGCGGCCCGGCGCTCCCGCATCGGGGCGAGCAGGGTTTGCAGGCAGTCATTGAGCACCTGTTTGCAGCGCATGTCCCCCAGTCCGCCTCGTCGGTAGTGGGCCTTCATCTCGGCGACCAGCGCCTTGTCGGGGTGGAAAGCATCGAGATAGGCGAACACCGTATTTCCCTCCACCTGACCCGGATCGCTCACCTTGAGGTGGTTGGGGTCGGTATACATGGCGAACACCGCCTGTTTGATCTCTTCCGCCGACATGCCGAGCTCTATGGTGTTGCCGAGGGATTTGGACATCTTGGCCTTGCCGTCGATGCCGGGCAGGCGGCCGGTGTCGCTCAGGATCGGCTGGCATTCGGTCAGCACCTCTTTGCCTACCAGAGAGTTGAAGCGGCGGACGATCTCGTTGGTCTGCTCCAGCATCGGCAGCTGATCTTCCCCGACCGGCACGTGGCCGGCGCGAAAGGCGGTGATGTCGGCGGCCTGACTGACCGGATAGACCAGAAAACCGGCCGGCAGCGTGCGTTCGAACCCTTTTTGCTGGATCTCCGCCTTGACGGTGGGGTTGCGCTCCAGCCGGGCGACGCTGACCAGATTGAGGTAGTAACAGGTGAGTTCGGCGAGGGCGGGCAGGGCGCTCTGCAGGCAGAAGGTGGTCTTGGCCGGGTCGAGACCGACCGCCAGATAGTCGGCCATCACCTCCAGCACGTTGTCGGTCACCTTGGCCGGATTGTGGCCGTTGTCGGTCAGCGCCTGCAGGTCGGCGATCATCACGAATTGACGGTAGTGGTGCTGAGCTTCGACGCGCTGGCGCAGGGAGCCGACATAGTGGCCGATGTGCAGTTTGCCGGTGGGACGATCGCCAGTCAGGATTACAGGGTTGTGCATGTCACTCTCTCCAGTTGGGTGAGCCGGGAGGCGACAAAGGGATAAAAACAGTTGACCGCCTCTCGGCGGTCACGGTGTTTTCTTTGGGAAATTTACAATAGAAACGCGGTGCCGCCTGTTTAGGAGTAGCACCACCAGTAGTTGTGATTGAATGCGGTCATGTTCATAGCAAATCAAACTACGCCGGTTTCATTACTTCTGCAAGGGGACGACCAGCAGATCGCAGGGCACCGTATTCATCAGCTGACGGGCGCTGGAGGTGAGCAGGCTCCAGAAGCTCTGGCGATGGCCGCACACCAGCAGGTCGATCTCGTACTCCTTGACCGCCTGATTGACCCGCTCGCTCAGATCGCCGCAGATCACCAGCTTCTTCTCGATGGGATAGTCCACCGAGGCCAGAAATGCCTCCAGCTTCTCTTTCGCTTCGGCAATCACCTGATCCTGCACGTTGTCGATGTCGATATCGATCATCTCGGTGTAGAGATCCTTGAGGTCCACATCGACATGGATAACCGACAGCTTGGCGCCGTTGGAGCGGGCTCTGTCCACCGCCTTGTCGATCACCTTGCGGTTGTCTTCAGAGAGGTCGATCGCGGCCAGAATATGCTTGTAATAGGTTGTTCCACTCATGGGGGTTCTCCTTACCGATCCTTCAGCCCACTATACCAATCTCTGCTGAAACTAAAATGGTGCCTCAGGCACAGTTTTGGGATTTAAATGAGTTTAATGACGTGTGACACAGGGTCAACAACTCAGTTATTAACCACTATTTGCCTATAAATTAAACAAGAGTTTGACGCCGGTCACACCCCTCGGCTTGCCGATCTGGGGGGAGAGGCATAGGATGGGCCCGTGCTTCGCAATGAACACAAAACAACAAAAAGCATCTGAATACCGCTTTGGGGAGCCACGTGTTCCCTTTTGTTTTTCTGCCTCAATTCCCGCTGATTTTCTGACTGATAGCGATCCGGCATCAAGTTAATCTCCTTCGATTTGGTTATGCTGTAGCCAGTTTCTTTGGAGGCCTTCCCATGATCATTCATCCCCAGATTCAAGGTTGTGTTGCCCGCAACTGTCACCCCATCGGCTGTCGCGCCGCCGTGCAGCAGCAGATCGAACGGATCAAGGCCGCTGGCCCGTTCAACGGCCCCAAGCGGGTGCTGGTGCTGGGGGCTTCCTCCGGGTTTGGACTGGCGTCGCGCATTGCACTCGCCTTCGGGGCTGGTGCCGACACCATCGGCATCTCCTTCGAGCGCGGCCCTTCCGACAAAGGATTGGGCAGCGCCGGTTGGTACAACAACATCTGGTTTCGCAAGGAGGCGGAGCAGGAGGGGCGTATCGCCATCAACCTGATTGGCGATGCCTTCTCCGATGGCATGCGCCAGCAGGCCATCGACACCATCCGCCAGCAGCTGGGGCAGGTGGATCTGGTGATCTATTCGCTCGCAAGCGGCATCCGGGTGCTGCCCGATGGCACGCAAGTGCGCTCGGTGCTCAAGACAACAGGCCAGCCATTTAGCGGCTGGGGGCTGGATCTGGAGCGCGATACCCTGGTGCAGCAGTCGCTGGCGCCAGCAACGCCGGAGGAGATCCGCGATACCGTCACCGTGATGGGGGGCGAGGATTGGCAGCTCTGGATGCAGGCGTTGCAGCAGACCGATTGTCTTGCCCCCGGTGCGCAAACCGTCGCTTACTCCTATATCGGCCCGGAATCCACCTATCCCCTCTATCGGGATGGCACCATCGGTTATGCCAAGGAGCATCTGCACGCCACCGCCGAGACCATCAACCTGCAGCTGGCCGAGATTGGTGGTCACGCCTGGGTGTCGGTCTGCAAGGCGCTGGTGACCAAGGCGAGCGCCTATATCCCGGTGCTGCCGGTCTATCTCGGCCTGCTGATGGGGGTGATGAAGGAGCGTGGCGTCCATGAGGGCTGCATCGAGCAGATGCAGCGACTGTTCGCCGCCAAGATGTACGGGCCCAATGGGGTGGTGGCCGATGGTAACCGGCTGATCCGGATGGATGACCACGAGCTCGACCCGGCCATTCAGGCTGCCGTTTCGGCGCTCTGGCCCAAGGTGACGCCGGAGAATTTCCACGCGCTGGGGGACTTTGCAGGGCTGCGGCAGGATTTCATGCAGCTCAACGGCTTCGAGCTGCCGGGCGTCGATTATGCAGCGCCGGTGGATGTCGCCTCCCTTGGCGAGTTGACCCCCTGAGCTCAAAGAAACGGGATCTCCCTCTCGTTGGCGGGTTGATTCGCGGCGGGAGTGTGGCGACAATCGATACCAAATCACTGAGGAGAAACAAGATGCTGGCCCAAGCCATGATCGAGAAGTTGAACGAGCAGATTAACCTGGAGTTCTACTCCTCCAATCTCTATCTGCAGATGAGCGCCTGGTGCGAAGACAAGGGCTTTGAAGGGGCGGCGACCTTCCTGCGCCAGCACGCGGTCGAGGAGCGCCAGCACATGGAGCGTCTGTTCACCTACGTGAGCGAGACTGGCGCCATGCCCAAGCTGGGTGCCATCGATGCCCCTCCCCACGAGTTCAAGTCGCTGGGCGATGTGTTCCGTACCACCCTGGAGCACGAGTATCACATCACCAAGTGCATCAATGGTCTGGCTCACGTAGCCTTCACTACCCAGGACTACTCCACCTTCAATTTCCTGCAGTGGTATGTGGCCGAGCAGCATGAAGAGGAGAAGCTGTTCAAGAGCATCGTCGACCGTCTCGGTCTGGTGGGTGAAGATGGCAAAGGCCTCTACTTCATCGACAAGGAGCTGGCCGAACTGGCCAAGGGCGCCCCGGCCAGCATCATGGACAGCAACGCCTGATAGTCGTGGACACTTAGTGTTCAGCCAGTACAATAACGGCCCTTTTAAGGGCCGTTGTTTATTCTGGTGGGCAGCCACTATGGTTCTGTTCCGCCAGAGGCAATCTCGGTTCTGGCCAGGTGCCGTTTCTATTTTGATAAGTGAGTGATGATGAAGCAGGTCGATGTGGTGGTGATCGGGGCCGGTGCGGCCGGATTGATGTGTGCGGCGCAGGCGGGCTACCGTGGCCGCTCCGTGCTGGTGCTCGACAACGCCAAGAAGCCGGGCCGCAAGATCCTCATCAGTGGCGGTGGCCGCTGCAACTTCACCAACCATCAGGCTGGTGCTCACGCCTACCTGTCGGAGAATCCCCACTTCAGCAAGTCGGCGCTGGCTCGCTACACCCAGCAGGACTTTATCGATCTGGTGGATCGCCACGGGGTTAACTATCACGAGCGCACCCTGGGGCAGCTGTTCTGTCTCGAGAGTGCCAAGGATATCGTCGATGTGCTGCTCACCGAGTGTGACTGGGCCGGGGTGACCCTGCAGTTCCAGACCGAGATCCTCACCGTCAGCAAGCAGGACGAAGGCTTTGTGTTGACCACCAGCAAGGGTGAGATCGGCTGCCACTCGCTGGTGGTGGCGACCGGCGGTCTCTCCATGCCCAAGCTGGGCGCGACCCCGTATGGCTTCAAGCTGGCGGAGCAGTTCGGTCTCAAGGTGCTGCCGACCCGTGCCGGTCTGGTGCCCTTTACCCTCCATCAGGCGGAGAAAGAGGCCTTTGCCGATCTGGCGGGCATCAGCCTGCCGGTAGCGGTGACCGCCGAGGATGGCACCCGCTTCAAGGAGGCGATGCTGTTCACCCATCGCGGCCTCTCCGGCCCCGTCGTCCTGCAGATCTCCTCCTACTGGCATGCCGGCGAGAAGATCCACATCAACCTGCTGCCGGAGCTGGATATTCCGGCTGCCCTGCGTGAATGGGCGCAGGCGCACCCGGCGCAGGAGCTGAAAACCGTGCTGGGGCGCGAGCTGCCCAAGCGCTTCGTCGACAAGCTGGTGGAACTGGGTCTGCTGGTCAGCAAGCCGATGCGTCAGTACAACGAGCGGGAGCTGGAAGCGGTGGCCAACTTGCTGGGTGACTGGCAGATCCTGCCCAACGGCACCGAGGGGTATCGCACCGCAGAAGTGACCCTGGGTGGCGTCGATACCAACGAGCTCTCCTCCAAGACCATGGAAGCGCGCAAGGTGCCGGGCCTCTACTTCATCGGCGAAGTGGTGGACGTGACCGGCTGGCTCGGTGGCTACAACTTCCAGTGGGCCTGGTCTTCCGGTTGGGTAGCTGGCCAGTACTGCTGAGCTGCCCTTGTTCTCATCCACTTCAGATGCGGCCTCTCAGGCCGCGTTTTTTATGGTCGGCATTCCTCGCGGGCGATCCACTAGCCAGCCCAGAAGGGCCGCCCCTATACCCCCATGCTGAAGGCGAAACCGAACAAGAGGCCAGAGATGGTGCTGACCTTGCCGGGGACCAGATCCTAGGCATAGACCAGGATGGAGATCCAGATCACCCGCTTGCGACCCTCTCCTCCTGAACCTTGAAGGGTGGCAGGACCCCGGGCACCCGGTGCCGGGCGCCTCTAGTCTGGCCAGCACTCCTTGCCAACCTGGATGAATCTGGATTGATAGACGATCAGCTTCTGATTGCCCGGCTGACCGATCCTGGAGTTGTGATAGGTCTCGCCGGGCAGCAGGTACTTGCTGTCGGCCTCGCTGTCCGCCTGCTGACAACCCTGTTTGACCATGAACTCGAAGTAGGTATTGCCGGTATTGGTGATGCTGCCCTTTGCCGGATCCAGCTGGTATTCAAAACGTGACTGACGCGGGCGCACGACCAAGATGGATTGCAGAGCCAGCTTCACCTCTACGGTTCCCCGGCGCTGCGCCTGACCGCCTTCATCCACCTGGGCTGCCGGCGACTCGGTGAAGGTTATGCGATAGTAACGCTCCTGGCTATCCGCCGGTCCCTTGTAGTAGAGCTTGACGTTCTGTGCCTGCCTGCCGTGCAGCGTGAAGCGCTTGGGGGCAAACAACAGCTCACCGGGTATGGTGGGCACCGCGCGCCCTCTGGCCGTGGGATCGCTGATCTTCTCCATCTGCACTTCGTACACCTTGGGTGCGCCACTGTTGTTGGTCACGGTACGCGTGGTGAACTCTTCCTTCTGGTCCATGGCAACCGTCATCGCCCCGATGTCGATGGCCGTGGCCTGTGAGGCAAAGAGGCTGGCCAGCAAGGGCCAAAGAAGACGATGCATGTTGTGCTCCATTCTCAGCGCCAGGTTCCCTTGATGTTAATGGTGCCGCTTTGCTCTACCGCACCCTCCCACATCTCATCGTTGACGGTGCGCTGTACCCTGGGATCGGTCAGGTCAAATTCCAGCGTCAGTTGATAGAACCGCGTAATGCCTTTGCCGTTGATCGGATCGTTCCATTCCTGCGGTGGCTGGCTGTCTTGTATGCCCAATGCGCGAATATCTACCGGGGTCCGATCACAGCGAATGGCATGTCGGGAGGCGGCACCATGCGTCGCCGAATCGAATACCAGCCTGGTCGGTATTGGTACGGCCTGTTCGGAGGTGAACGTTCCGGTAGGATAAAAAGTGCAATACCCCTGGTAAGGGGCACCCTTATCCTGTGATATGGAGATCTCAAGCAGATCGGCACTGATGGGGCCACTATCCGAAATATTGTATGGGAAGCTCAATACATCTTTACCGACGCTGCCTTCCCTGTAAGGATTGGTTACTCCATCCGAAGATAGGATCGAGACGCTGAAATCCCGTGGTTTGATATGAATCTCAGTTGTACCGCTGAACTCATAATATCCACTCTCTGGAGCATATCCGTTTTTCATATTGAAGTTGATCAGGCTGCGAGTGAGCTGCTCTTGTAAACCCAGTCTCACGACCTGCTTGAAAAAGTTGCTAGACAAGAAAAGGTAGACAGACTGTTGCCCCCTTAAGTAACTGATATTGTAACGAGAACCCTTATTTGCCCAGTTCTTTAGATCTGCGCTCATTTGCAGGTCGGCTGTGCCTATGGCGCTATTTAGCGAGCTGTTTTTAACATTGGTATACATATAAGGCTCGCTATAGCTCTGGCTACCATCTTCATTGAAATTGTAATCAAGAAATCGACACAAAATACCGTCTCGAGTACCCAGCCTGTAGTTCTCGCAACCCTGTGAACCCGGCAATACGTAAGGTGTTCCATTGCTGTCTACGATCACCTCGCTAATTGCGTTGGTTTGTATGAAGCGTAAATGTCCGGCCTTCTTGTGCTGCATGTTCCTCACATACCAATTACCGCTGTTCTGATCGACACAGCGTTCTCCCGCAGCAGCATCATATTTGAGCGTGGTCCTGCACAGATTCATTTCCCTGTTCAGAATAGCCCCAACGGGCATTACCCGCAGATAGTCGAAGAAGCCTGGACTCAGCTTGCCATGGCCCCATCCAGCGGATGCCCCCATGAGCCCGAAAAAGCCGAGATCATCGACAACGGCCGGCTTGTTGACTGCCTCTGCCGTGTCGGGATCGCAACGGGTATATGTCATGATGCACCGCTGGTTGACATAAGGTCGACGGATGGGGCCGTTCTCCCACATGTCGACGTTCCAGTTGTTGATATCGGTGTTGTACCCGTTATCAACGTACGCCAGACTCACCTGTCCATTTCCTTTGAGCGAGGTCCAGGCATTCGCACCGGTCAGTCGTGGATCCAGTGCATCGGTTGGCGCAACAAACAGGTTGTTGTCTTCCTGGTTTTCAATGAACAGGAAATTGCGAAGTGGTGCATTCGGCCAGACGGTTTTGGAGACAGCTGCACTGCCCTGCTGAGCCCAGCCAGTACCAAGCGCAATGACCAATAGCAGTCTGTGTGTGATTTTCATGATCAATATTTCCTCACCATGGCATAGGTGGGCAGTCCCTGGCAGGTTACGACTCCGACCCAGGCCGCGCCCGTGTGTCTTGCAAGATCCAGCTCGGCTTCACAGAAGTCACTCCCCTGGCGGAAGGTCAGCAAGGGATTGGCCTTGTCCACATCCAGAGAAAATTCGCCAGCGTCGTTAGTAACCGTGGTCCCGATATGGTTGTCAATGCGGGCGTTGGCCAGCAGTGAGCCATCCTCTGCCTTGAGTACGCCGAAGACAGTTATCATCTCCTTGACGCTATCGCTTGCATCCAGGGTGGCGACGTTGCCGGGGAACAGGGTGTAGCGCTGCTTGCCGGTATTGATGTCATAGCTGTCTTTCCCCGTCTTGCTGTTGAGCAGCTCAACCTCGTATTCCTGATATGGGGAGAGGGCGAGGAAGGTCTGTTCCCCTTGCAGGGGGTAGTCCTGCCCATTCACCTTGGCGATCATCTTCCCTTCACGGGCGATCCCGGTATTGATGATCAAGCCCGCACCCGAGGCACTCCGGCTCGATGCGGTCACGGCATTTTCCGTGGTGGCCAGGGCGCCCCGTGCAATGAGGTTGCCGTTGATGTCACCGCCATGGCCGCGGCCCAGCGTCATGGTGCCGCCCATGGCACTGTGCTCGAAACCCAGGGTGCCGGAGAGAGCCGTATTGTGCTCATCGCTGCCGTGCACCATGCGCGAGGCATTGAATGCCGCCAGATTGATGACGCCGTCCATGCGTTTCTGGTAGCTGAGGTTGGCCGTTGTCTGACCCTGTTCGTTGCTGCTCATGCCAAAGCTGAACAGGTTGTCGAACGGAATCGAATAATCCAGGGTGACACTCTTGTTACTGAAGCCATTGAGGGTGCCACTGTCACTCTGCAGGCTGGCGCGCAGCGACAGGTTGCCGTATCGACCCGCATAGAGGTGCTGGTAGTAGTCTGCATAGCTGCGATCGCTGTTCATCTGGCGATCGTGCTGGGTGTTGAAGGTCAGCTGACCCAGTCCGCTGATCCAGCCACCCAGGTTGAGCGTGATGCCGGCGGAGTAGAGCTCGGTATCGCCCACCATCAGGGTGCTGCCAGTCTTCAGCTTCTCCTGGCTGATCCACAAGGAGGCGTAGTCGTGGGCCTGCAGGGAGAGGCTGGAGGCCAATCGCCACGAACGATCCGAAGCCAGCATGCTTTGCAGCTGTGTGCCGAGGCGATCGGTGACCTGCCAGCTTGCGCGCGCCTCGCCTACCGCAGCTTCCTTGAAGGCATAGGTAGTGGTGGCTAGTTCAATGGTGCCCAGCGAACGCGCCAGCGATACGCCAAACAGGGGGGAATCGCCGCTGTTTTGGGTACCTTCCATCATGCCTCCCCACCATTGCCAGCCCCACTCCTTGGTAAAACCGAGGTTGCCGCCGAGCTTGGTGACACGCTGTGTCGTGGTGCTGGTCAGCCGTCCATCCACATGGACTTCGACCGTGACGTTGTAGACACCGTTGGGGAAAGCAGAGGTATCAAGGCTCTGGTTGCCGATAGCCAGGTTTTGCAGGCCGATCAGGCGTCCATCCCTATAGACTCTGGCCTCGCCATTGGCGGGCATGAAAACTTGTACCGGCGTGGTCGATTCGTTGGCCGTCTGTTTGCGAGACTGCGCCTGGTTGCCATAGGACGCCCCGTAGATGCGGCCCGTGGTCAGGCCCGTCACCACCCCCAGGGTCTGCAGGTCCCACGTTGACACCATGCCTGCCGCGATGCGGCGATCATCGAGATCCCGTTCGTACATGGCGCGGTAGATATCTCCGGTCTGCTCAGGCTTACCCAGATTGTAAAGGGAGGCGTCCATGGCGACATGATGGGCACCTAGCCCGACGGTGCTGTCCAGTTGCAGGAAATTGGAGTCGCTGTGACCGCTTTGCGGGTTGCTGATGAAGGAGTAGCCCAAGTTGTAGCGATGCACCCCCGTCAAGGTATCGACCGTCGGGGTCAATGCCACCCGGTTGTCTGGCTGCTTGGCCTGGCCAAATGCTTCTCGCGAGACCCTAATGGTCAACAGCATGGCTACGAGGTCCAGCTGCATGCTCGCATTGGCATCGAGCCGCAGGCTGCCATCTGCAGAAAAGGTGCGTTGCTGTTTGCTGGAGAGCATGGCAGTGAGGGCGTCGTTTAGCAGTCCTTGCTGCTGGCCGGCACTGAAATCAAGGTGCAGCAAATGCAGTTTGCCGTCCTGGAGCAAAAGGGTGGCGTTGCCGATGGAGCCATCGGTCAGGGTGTCGATCCGATTGTCCTCATCCGTGTATTGGAGGCGCACCGGCACCGCCAGCCCCTCTTCCAGTGCACTAGCAAAGCTGGCGGGAATGATGACGTTGGCGATCCTGAGGGGGGCTGTGGCGCTGGCCGGGGCTGACAGCACGATCAGCCATGAGAGTGGCAACAGCCAGGCTTTCTTCAACATATCGAGCACCATGGTTCCAGATGTCGGCAACGGGGCCTCGTCACCCTGCGAGGGGCGAGGACAGTACCGGTAAAAAGAGGTTATTTGACGATGACGAATTCCTGACCCAGCCACAGGCCCAAGTGGCTCTTTTTGTCATGCATGTCGACCTGCTTGAACCGGCGCTGCTTGCCCGGTAGGTCGTAGTAGGTCTCCTTGCACAACTCCTGGCTTTTCAGGCAGGGGCCGTACGCCACGGTGCGGTAGGAGGCATTGCCCTTGTTGGTCAGGGTGTCGCCCTTCAGGTCGTAGGAAAATCGCTGCTGGCGCGGCGTCACCACCAGGATTGTGCCTATCTGGGCCGAGGTGGTGGCGACCGCCTGCCGACGTTCGCTACGCTGATCGTCTGCGGAGAGGGCGGTGTCCAGCCAGCGGATGCGGTAGTAACGCTCCTTGTCATCTTGTGGGCCCTTGTAAAAGAACCTCACGTTATTTTTGGCATTGGCGGGCAGCATCATCCGGCTGGGCGACAGCATCAGTTCACCGCTCACCTCCATGGGGATCTCCCGTCCCCCCTCTTCCGGGGAGGAGATGCGCGTGACCGTGACCGTGACCAGCCTGGCCTGGTCGCTGCCATTTTCGATCTGCTTGGCGACTTCCTGGCTGTCTGCGTCGATGAAGGTGGTCACGGCGCCGACATTGATTGCCTGGCTGATGCCGGGAATGAGCAGCAACCATATGGCTATGATTTTCAGATTCATGGGATGTCTCGAGAGTAAAAAGGGCCCCGCAGGGCCCCGAATGGTATGCGGTGAATGACTCAGACCCAGTTCGCAACGAACTCGACGTTGACTTCGCCGCTCCACAGGCCATCCGGCAGGGCATCAAAGGTGGTGGTGCTGCCGTTGGCGGTGGCGCTCTCGATGTTGAAGGTGAAAGAACCCTGGGCCGTGGTGCGCTGCGCATCGTTCTGGAAGCCGTTGGCGATGGGGGAGAGGTTGCCACCAGTGATGCCGGCCGCCGTGTCGATCAGCGTGGTATAGGCGGTGGTGCTGACCGGTGCGCCGCCCCACAGCACGCCCACGTCGACAGTGGAATCGCCACCCAGGTGATTCAGAGTGCCGTTGAGCTTTTTCGCCTTCAGGGTGAAGGAGGTGGCGCTGGCATCCCCCTTGATGGCGACATCGAACAGGCCGTTGACGGTGTTGAACCCCTTGATCCCTTCTGCATATTGGAAGGAGAGGCTGGAGAGCGGGGTTACCACCAGCTCGGAGGTGGTGTCTTTCTTTGCGGTGGCCTGCCAGGTAGCTACGGCGGAGGCTTCCACGGCAGCTTGAGCGGTAGCGGCAAAGCCCAGTCCAGCGATGGTCAGTGCAATCAGAGTCTTCTTCATTACGATATTTCCTATATGTTTTCTGATAGGCGGCGCAGGCCACCTAGTTGATTGATTGCCCGCCATGGGCATCTCATTGCCCCCGGTGACGATTTGACCAAGGGAGGCAGCCGGCCTTGGAACATGTTGTTCCTCGGACCAGCTCGTTTTTTCTTCGACTAAGATAGCGATAGGACTTGCCTGGATCGATTGATTGCTGCGTAGGAAAAATCTTAAAGGGGTGGGGAGGTAGTGATGGGGAGCTAGGAATCCGCCGTAGTAAACTCGGCTGGCAGAGAGGGTAAACGAAGTACAGAATAAATAACCGATTGATAAATATATGAAAAATAATAAGGATATAATCAGCGCCAGCTTTAAAATTTGTGATTTATTAGTTTTTAACATCTTATGAACATCAAGGGGGCTGTATGGTATAGCTGCTTGATTTATAGTTAATATACTACTTGGGAAGGACTAAACAGCAGGTTTATATATGTCAAAGATATTGATTGTAGATGATCACCCAGCAATAAGAATGGCTGTGAAAATGCTGCTTGAACAGGATGGACATCATGTTTTAGCAGAGGTTGATAATGGTGTTGATGCTATTTCTGCAGCCAAGATAAACCGACCCGATATCGTGGTTCTTGATATTGGAATTCCCAAGCTGGATGGTATCGAAGTCATTAAAAGACTCAAGCTGCTGGATATAGGTACCCGGATCTTGGTGCTGTCTGCCCAATCGACCCACCATATTATGGTGCGTTGTCTGCAAGCCGGTGCTGAGGGTTTTTTGTCCAAGCTGGATGATTTGTCTTTATTGAAGGATGCGATAGCAAAAATAGAAAAGAAGCTGCTCTACTATCCTCGTGAGGTAATTGCCGGCGCCAGACATGCCCATACCGTCGATCGCGAGGATCTGCTCTCCAGCCTCTCTTCCCGGGAGATGAGCGTGCTGTTGCAGATTTGCCAGGGCCATGCCAACAAGCAGATTGCCCAGAGCATGCTGCTGAGCGAGAAAACCGTCAGCACTTACAAGACCCGGCTGATGAAGAAACTCAACATCACCAACATCGTCGATCTGATCAGTCTGGCCAGACGGCAGAAGCTGTTGTGAGCGCGATGAAACCACTGCTGTTACTGCTCGTTCTGATCTGTGCTTGGCCATTGTCGGCCAGGGCGCAAGCAGAGCCGCTGCTGCAAGTCTATTCGCGGGATGGCGGGGAGTACCTAGATGCCAGCCCCTTGCCGCTGCACGGGGAGGAGTGGCGTTGGCTGCAGGAGCGTGAGCGGCTGATCCTGGGGGTGCCAAGACCCGATAATCCCCCCATGGACATCACCCTTCGTGCCAATGCCTATGAGGGGGTGACGGCCGACATCGTCGGCATGCTCACCCATTTACTGCATATCCAGATCCTGGTGAAGGGATACCCCTCCAGAGCGGCCGCCATCGAGGCGCTCAAGCGCGGGGAGATCGACTTGCTGAGCGCCTCGAACACTTATGAGCAAGAGCAGCAACTCCTGTTGACCGATAAATATATTGCAGATGATCCCGCCATTTATAAAAATATCGCTATAAGGGAACGAGAAATAAAGTCGGTGGCAGTCCCCGAGTATTATTTGCCATATACGGACATCATGCGCTATTTGTCAGATTATAAAGTGAAAATATATCCCTCCCGTTATAGTGCGCTCTCCGCCGTGGCTTATGGCCAGGCGGATGCTGTCATGGTGGATATGATCTCTGGTAACTTTATCGTCAACAAATTTTATCAGAGCAGCATTCAATTATTGAAGCCGCTTTATATCAATACCAATGGTTTTGCCTTTGCGCTCAATCCCAAAGACCGGCGACTCAAGAGAATAATAGACATAGCGCTGGGGGAGATCCTAGAGAGCAAGCGGGCGGAAGTGGCCAAGCGCTGGAATGGGGGAGGCCTCTCCATCGGTGCCAGCAAGGTCGGGTTGAGCCGCGAGCAGTGGGAATGGCTGGGCAGGCGGGAAAATATCCGGATTGCCGTCAACAGCGGCGTGCCACCCCTCAGCTTTCTCGACGTCAATGGCACCATGCATGGAGTGGTCGCCGATCTGCTGCAGGTCATTCGCGCTAAGCTGGGGGTGGAGATCGAGGTCGTGCCCGTCAAGACGCCCGAGCAGATGACCCAGCTGCTGGATGGCGGTCTGGTGGACGTAGGCGTACTGAGTCCGTCGGCGGATCGCAGGAACCGCTATCTGTTCAGCAGGGCCTTTGTCCTCGAGCCCCTGTCCTACGTGGTGGGGCTGCGGCACAAGGGCATGTCGCCCGATACCTTGCTCAAGTCCGGTACCGTGGCTGAGATCAAGGGGTATATCACGACGCAAGTTGTCTCGGAGGCTTACGGCAGGCTGACGACACGGCAGTTCGACAGAATTGAAGATGCGTTGCGCTGCGTGGCAACGGAAGTGTGCGACGTGACCGTGCTGCCGCTGCGGGTGGCCAAGTACTACATCAACAGCAAATTCCCCGACAGCCTGATCATCACGGGGGAATTGTTCGAATCCATTCCTATCGGTGCCGCCTTTGCGGTGTCACCCGATCATCAGATATTGCGGGACATCCTAGACAAGATCATCGCCATCATTCCTCCTGATGAGCTGGAGGGGCTCTCCAACCGCTGGCGGGTCAGTGCCCAGCAGGAGTCCATCTCCTGGCAGGAGTTGGTGCGGGAGTTCGGGGGCTTCATCGCGCTGATCCTGCTGTTGACTCTTTGGGTCGGCCTGTGGGGATTGTCGCTGCGCAAGCAGGTGCGTGAGCGGCGGCAGGTGGAGGGGGCGCTGAGCACCCAGCTCAAGTTCATTGCCGACCTGGTGGACGGGACGCCCCACCCCATCTATGCGCGGGATCTGGAAGGGGGGCTGGTCCTGTGCAACAGCAGTTACGCGAGCTTCTTTGGGGAACCCAAGGTCAGTCTGCTTGGTACGGGGCTGGATGACGTGCGAACGCGCTGGCCTTTTCTTGTCCCCCTGCTCGCAGACCTGGCCCTCTCCCGGAAGACCGGGCTTCCACAGGAGGGAGACCATCGCCTGATCATGCCAACGGGCGCAGTGGATGTGTACCACTGGGTGCAGCCTTATTACGATCTCGAAGGCAAGGTGCAGGGGGGCGTGGGGGGCTGGATCGACGTCAGTGAACGGGTGCGCCTGCTGGATGAGCTGGCGGTGGCCAGCCAGGAGGCCCAGGAGGCCAACCGCGCCAAGAGCACCTTCCTAGCGACCATGAGCCATGAGATCCGCACCCCCATGAATGCCATCATCGGCTTGCTGGAGCTGGCCCTCAAGCGGGGTAGGTTGCACGAGGAGGATCAGGCGTCCCTCACCATTGCCCATGGCTCGGCAAAGGATCTGCTGAGCCTTATCGGCGACATCCTAGATATCTCCAAGATAGAGTCCGGCCGGTTCGAGCTGGCGCCTGAGCCCCACGACATCGTGGCCCTGACCGAGTCGGTCGTCACCGTCTTCACCGCACTGGCCAGGCAGAAAAACCTGCGGCTGGAGCTGGTGACGGGAGAGGCGCACTGGGTAGAGATAGATGGCCGTTGCTACAAGCAGATCGTCTCCAACCTTATCAGCAACGCCATCAAATACACCGAGCGGGGGTCGGTCAGGGTGATGTTGGGCTCCAGGGTCAGCGACGGCTGGTGTACTCTGCAGCTCGTCATCAGGGATACCGGCATAGGGATAGCACCCGCTGAGCAGGCTCGGCTGTTCCAGCCGTTCAGCCAGGCCAGCCAGCCAGAGCACATTCAGCAGTCCGGCACCGGTCTGGGCCTGATGATCTCGCGCTCCCTGTGCGAGTCCATGGGTGGCTCCCTGGTGCTGGAGAGCGAGCTCGGGCAGGGGACCCTGGTCTGCGTCGAGATGAAGTTGCCCATGGCCGCGGCCGTGGTGCCGCCCCCGTCTGCCGACCGGGGACAGGCCGTGGAGGAAGGGCGAAGGCTGAAGGTTATGGTGGTGGACGATCACCCCGCCAATCGCCTGCTGGTGACCCAGCAACTGGCCTATCTGGGGCATGAGGCCAAAGCCGTGGCCTCGGGGGAGGAGGCCCTGCAGGAGCTTGCCGATACCCGGGTGGATGTCGTCATCACCGACTTCAACATGCCAGGCATGAACGGCTTCGAACTGACGCGGCAATACCGGGCGCTGGAGCGGCGCCAAGGCTGGCCGCGCTGCGTGATCCTCGGGCTGACGGCCGATGCGCGTCAGGAGCAGATCAACGAGGGGCAGTCGGCGGGCATGGATGACTGCCTGTTCAAGCCGATCGGACTGGAGGCGCTCGCTCAGAGCCTGCGGCGACATATGCAACGTGAAGATCAGAGCCACATTGCCACCTGCATGCGGGAGATAAGGCAATACCTCGGGCCGCTGACGGCGCACCAGTCGACCCTGATGGTGCCTCTGCTGGCCGAGTTTGTCCGTGCCAGTGATGACGACCTGCTGGGTCTGCAGGAGGCGGCACAGGCGGGGGACGTCGGCCGCTTCATGGACAAGGTGCATAGGCTCAAGGGCGGCGCCAGGATCATGGGTACCCTGAAACTGGTCGCCACGTGCGGTGAGATAGAGTCCTGGACACTCGACGAAGAGACGCTGCCGGCAGCGCTGGCACGGCTGCGCCAGGACTACGAGGTGGTCAGGCTGGCCGCCACTCGGCTCCAGAACGTGGACGAGTAAACCTGAAGGCATGCGGGGCATGCCTTCAGACTGCTCAACCGAGCCAGTAGACCATCAGCTCATAGGCGGCCTCACCCACCTGGTCCGGCCTGGCTGAGGGGGCCTGATAACTCAGGTAGTAGCGGGTCGCCTGTGTCAGGGGCAGGGGATGGGTTTCGGAGAGCGGTTGTCCATTTAGGGTCAAATGGATTTTTTTGCCGTCTTGCTGTGGCAGGGTGCCATAGAGTTTGCGGGCTTGCAGTCGATAGGTGGTGTTGAAATCCGGGTGACTGAGGTCGGCAGCCAGGCTCTGGACGGGGGCCTGTACCGGGTCCGAGTTGATGGGCTGGAAGCCGGGGTGGGTGAGGGATACTTCCATGTTGGTCTCTTTGCTGGCGGTGGCTTGCCAGTTCAGCTGGCCCACCTGCGCATTGGCGTGAACGGCGTCGCTGCTGCAGCCAATCATCAATGCCAGCACCATGTTTTTCTGAAACATAGTTATCTCCTGTGTCGGACTGGGCTCCACTTGGCGGGAGCCTACTCTTATCGGCCACCATTCCAGAAAGCTGAACCCGTCAGCTGATATTCGGCAATGAGCCAGCAGGAGATAAGGGGTATGATCTTGCACCTCGATACATCTCTTTTCCATTGATACGGGATCTCACTCTTGCTTGAAAATCAGATGATGCTGCTGGCGGTGTTCGAACGGGCGGCGCTGATGCTGATGACCCTCTTCTTCCTGACCCGCACCCGGCCGTTCCAGCGGCTGTTCCAGAAGCGGGATCACACCCCGGCTGAGCTGGTGCTGGTAGCCTCCATCTTCTGTTTGTTTGCGGTGTTCAGTACCTACACCGGCATTCCGGTGGAGGGGGCGCTGATCAATGTGCGGATCATCGCCATCATCTCCGGCGGCATCCTGTTTGGCCCCTGGGTCGGCATTCCGGCCGGGGTTATCTCCGGCCTGCACCGCTACCTCATCGACATGGATGGCCACACCTCCATCCCGTGCCTTATCGCCAGCATCATCGCCGGTCTGCTCGCCACCTGGTTGCATCTGCGCTGCCGCAAGTCGCGGCTCTGGCTCTACGGCATTCTGGCGGGGATGCTGTGTGAAGGGCTCACCATGCTGCTCATCTGGCTGCTGACCGAGCCGCACGAGGTGGGCGTCGAGATCGTCAGCCATATCGCTTACCCGATGATCGCCGGGGCACTCTGCATCGGCCTCATCATCAAGCTGGTGCAGGATCTGGATGACGAGAAGGAGCTGATTGCCGCCAAGCAGGCCAAACTGGCGCTCGATATCGCCAACAAGACGCTGCCCTTCTTCCAGAACATCGACCGCCACTCCCTGAGCCAGGTCTGCGCCATTATTCGCAGCGAGATCAGTGCCGACGCGGTGGCCATTACCGACACCCGTGATGTGCTGGCCTATGTCGGGGTGGGCAAGGATTACTACGAGCTGGAGGAGCACCACGCCATCAGCGGCATGACCCAGCAGGCGGTGCTGCTCGACCAGATCATCATCAACAACGATCTGCGCCAGTATCATCTCTCCGATTTCCACTCGGTCATCATAATTCCGTTGCGGGAAAACGGCGCGGTGAGCGGCACCCTCAAGATCTACTACCGCCGCACCCACAGCATCACCAGCTCCCTGCGGGAGATGGCGGTGGGCCTCTCCCAGCTCATTTCCACCCAGATGGAGGTGTCGCGCATCGAGCAGCTCAAGGAGATGACCCGCAAGGCGGAGTTCACCGCGCTGCAGAGCAAGATCAACCCGCACTTCCTGTTCAATGCCCTCAACGCCATCTCATCCTTGATCCGCATTCGCCCCCAGCAGGCGCGCCAGCTCATTGCCAATCTGGCAGACTACCTGCGCTACAACCTCAACAAGGGGGATGAACTCATCGACATTCAGGAGGAGCTGCAGCAGGTGCGTGACTACGTGGCCATCGAGCAGGCCCGCTTCGGCGACAAGCTGGAGGTGGTGTTCGAGGTGGACGATGTACACATTCAGGTGCCGAGCCTGCTGTTGCAGCCCCTGGTGGAAAACGCCATCCTGCACGGCATTCAGCCCCGCAGCGCGCCGGGTCGGGTCACCATCGAGGTGAAGCAGCTGGCGGGCGGCATCCGGGTAGCGGTGCGGGACACCGGTTACGGCATCAGTCAGGCGGTGATCGACGGGGTGGCCGCCGGTCGGGTGGAGAGCCGCAGCATAGGCCTGATGAACGTGCATCAGCGGGTCAAGCTGCTCTATGGCGATGGCCTGCACCTCAAGCGGCTGGAGCCGGGTACCGAAGTGAGTTTCTATCTGCCGGATCAGGAGTCGATGCCATGCTGAGTGCCATCATGGTTGAGGATAAGTGTGTGCCGCGAGAGGTGTTGTCATGCTGAAAGCGATCATTGTGGAAGACGAGTATCTGGCTCGCGAGGAGCTCATCTATCTGGTGAATCAGCACAGCCAGATCGAGATAGTGGCGAGCTTTGAGGATGGGCTGGAGGCGTTCAAATACCTGCAGGATCACGAGGTGGACGTGGTGTTTCTGGATATCCAGATCCCCTCCATCGACGGTCTGCTGCTGGCCAAGAACCTGCACAAGTCGAGTCACCCGCCCCACATCGTCTTCGTCACCGCCTACAAGGAGTTTGCGGTGGAGGCGTTCGAGCTGGAGGCGTTCGATTACATCCTCAAACCCTACAACGAGCCGCGCCTCATCAGCCTGCTGCAAAAGCTGGAGCAGGCAGGCAAGTCGCTGGTGGGGCGGGGGAGCGAGCCGGGGGCAGCGCACAATCGCACCGTCAATCTGGTGAAGGGGGAGCGCATCATCGTCACCCCCTGCGAGCAGATCTACTACGCGGAAGCCGACGAGAAGCTCACCTATGTCTACACCCGCGATGATCGCTACGTGATGACCATGACCATCAGCGAGTTTGTCAGCCGCCTGCCTGCCGAGGGCTTCTTCCGTTGTCACCGCTCCTACTGCGTCAACATCAACAAAATCCGCGAAATCGTCCCCTGGTTTAACAGCACCTATCTCATCCGGCTCCATGATCTGCCGTTCGAGGTGCCGGTCAGTCGCAGCAACATCAAGGCGTTCCGTCAGCTGATGCGGCTCTGATTGTCATTCATTCCCGTCGATCTGCATTTCATGCCTTAATCGATCGGCGCGAACTGCGTCTTGCCTATAGTGGCCTCAATTTCCTTAAGGCCATCGACCGAGACGCATCATGACCAAAGAGATGAACCGCACCCGGTACCTGACACTGATCGGTACCATCATCACCCAGTTCGCACTGGGTTCTGTCTACACCTGGAGCCTGTTCAACGCCCAGCTCTCCGACAAGCTGGACGAGCCGGTGAGTCAGGTTGCTTTCGCCTTCGGCCTGCTCAGCCTGTCGCTGGCGGTCGCCTCCTCCATGGCGGGCAAACTGCAGGAGCGGTTCGGGGTGCGCAACGTGACCCTGGGGGCTGGCGTGCTGCTCGGCATCGGTTTCTTCCTCACCGCCCATGCCAGCAATCTGGCCATGCTCTACCTCTGCGCGGGCATTCTGGTCGGTTTTGCCGACGGTACCGGCTACCTGATGACCCTCTCCAACTGCGTGAAGTGGTTCCCGGAGCGCAAGGGGCTGATCTCCGCCTGCTCCATCGGTGCCTATGGTCTCGGCAGTCTCGGTTTCAAATATATCAACCTGCTGCTGCTCTCCAGCTCCGGCCTTGAGACCACCTTCCAGCTGTGGGGCTTGATTGCGATGTCCATGGTGCTGGTGGGCGGCATGCTGATGAAGGATGCGCCCAAGCAGGCCGCCTCCGTGCAGCAGAGCGAGAGCCGTGACTTCACTCTGGCCGAGGCGATGCGCAAACCACAGTACTGGATGCTGGCGCTGATGTTCCTCACCGCCTGCATGAGCGGCCTCTATGTCATCGGCGTGGCCAAGGATATCGGCGAGAAGATGGTGGGTCTGCCTGCCGTGGTCGCTGCCAATGCCGTCGCCATCATCGCCATGGCCAACCTGGGTGGCCGTCTGGTGCTGGGGATCCTCTCCGACAAGATGTCCCGCATCCGGGTCATCACCATCGCCCAGCTGATTACCCTGGCGGGCATGGCGCTGCTGCTGTTCGTGCCGCTCAATGCCAACCTCTTCTTCGTGGCGGTGGCCTGTGTGGCGTTCAGCTTCGGTGGCACCATCACCGTCTACCCCTCGCTGGTGAGCGACTTCTTCGGTCTCAACAACCTGACCAAGAACTACGGCGTCATCTATCTGGGCTTTGGTCTGGGCAGCATCATCGGCTCCATCGTGGCCTCCCTGTTTGGCGGCTTTATGGCGACCTTCCACCTGATCCTGGTGTTGCTGGTGGTGGCGCTGGTGCTCTCCCTCACCATCCGCCTGCCGGCACCGGTAGCGGTGGAGCGGGCCTGATAAGTCTCCCTGCCACAGCAAGCAAAAACAGAGACCCGGGCCATGCCCGGGTCTTTGCATTTCCGATGGTCGATCAGCACGGCGCCAGCCCCAGCAGCTGGCGGGCCTGACGGCAGCGCTCCTCCACCGTTGGCCACTCATCACCGGTTACCGTGATATGGCCCATCTTGCGGCCGGGGCGGGGTTCGCCCTTGCCGTAGAGGTGCAGATGCAGGCCGGGCAGCGCCAGCAGGGCGGCCCAGTCTGGCGTACCCTTCTGCCAGAGATCCCCCAGCAGGTTGATTAACAGGGCGGGGCGCACGGCGATTTGCTCCGGCAGCGGCAGATCGCACAGGGCCCGCACCTGCAACTCGAACTGGCTGCATGCGGCGTTGTCGAGGCTGGGATGACCCGAGTTGTGGGGGCGGGGCGCCAGCTCGTTGACCAGCAGGCGCCCCTCCACCAGAAAGAACTCCACCGTCAGTACCCCGACGTAATCGAGGGCGGCAATCAGTCGCTCAGCGATCCCTTTGGCCTCGCGCTCCAGCGTTGGCACATTGGCCGGGGAGCGGGTCTGGTCCAGAATGCCACCGCTGTGCCAGTTCTGCACCAGCGGCAGGGCGCTGATGGCGCCGCTCGGGCTGCGGGCCAGGGTCAGGGCAAACTCCCCCTCCAGCGCCAGCCGTTGTTCCAGCACGCAGGGCACGCCACTAGCTGCCAGCGCCGTCGCCAGCTCATCCAGATTACTCACCTGCCACTGTCCCTTGCCGTCGTACCCTTCGCGGGCCGTCTTGAGGATGGCGGGCAAGAGTTCGCTGGCCTGTGCGGGGATAGGCTCTTCCGGAAGTAGCGCCAGATAGGGGGCGACCGGGATGTCAGCTCCGCGCAGAAAGGCTTTCTCCTCGCGGCGATCCTGACAGATTCGCACCGCGCTGGCGCCCGGGCGTACCGGTTTTTGTTTTTCGAGCAGCGCGAGGGTGGCGGCGGGCACGTTCTCGAACTCGCAGGTAATGGCTTCGCAGCGGCTGGCCAACTCGACCAGTGCCCCAGTGTCGTCATAGGGGGCGACAATATGATGATCGGCGGCGGCACCGGCGATGCTGGCGGGATCGGGATCCAGCACCACCACCTTGTAGCCGAGGCGGTGGGCGGCCATCACGAAGTAGCGGCCGAGCTGGCCGCCCCCCAGCATGCCGAGGGTGGCGGGAGGCAGGATCATGTCGGCTCCTCCAGCGTGAGGGCAAGCACCCGGTCGCGCTCGCGGGTGCGGAAGTCGTCGAGCTGCTGCCGGTAGTGGGGGGCGTCGTCATCCCGGGCGACCGAGAGCAGGGAGACCGCAAACAGGGCGGCGTTGGCAGCCCCCGCCTCGCCGATGGCGAAGGTGGCGACCGGCACGCCTTTAGGCATCTGCACGATGGAGAACAGGGAGTCCATCCCCTTGAGATGACGGGAGGGGATGGGCACCCCCAGCACCGGCAATGTGGTCTTGGCGGCGACCATACCCGGCAGGTGGGCGGCGCCACCGGCCCCGGCGATGATGGCGCGCAGACCGCGCTCGCGGGCAGTGGCGGCATACTCGAACAGCAGATCCGGGGTGCGATGGGCCGATACCACCTGTGCCTCGTAGGGCACGCCGTGCTCCTTGAGGATGCGGGCGGCGGCCTGCAGCACGGGCCAGTCGGAGTCGGAGCCCATTACCAAGCCGATCAGGGGAGGGGTGTTCATGTGTATTGGTTCCTTGCTGTTAAACGTTTGCTTTTGGTAAACAAAAAGAGCCGGCAAGCCGGCTCAGAATTTTTCGGGTCGCACGATTTCGACCGGTTGCAGAAAGGCGATCATGGCGTAATCGGGGTAGTAACGACTCTGCAGATGGGCCAGCAGCCGCTCCGCCTGCTCCCGGCTGCAGATGGCCTCCAGCCGGATGTTGCCGCTCTCGCTCCAGCTGGCGTTGCGCTCGCCATGATCGCCACGACCGCGGGCATCTGTGATGGTGTAGCCGCGCAGCCCCTCGCGGGTGAGGGTGCGCAGCAGGGTCGGCTCCAGATTGGCTTCCGTAATGACGGTCAGCAGGGTGCGGGTCTCGGTCTGCATGTGGCTACTCCGTGAAGTGGCGGGCCCAGCTGTGGTAGAGCGGGATCCCCAGCATGATGTTGAACGGGAAGGTGACCCCCAGCACGGCGCTGAGGGACAGCCCCGGGTTGGCCTGAGGCACGGCGATGCGCATGGTAGCCGGCACGGCAATATAGGAGGCGCTGGCCGCCAGGGTCGCCAGCAGGGTTAGTCCGCCGAGGGAGAGGCCCATCAGCTGGCCAGCTGCCAATCCCAGTCCCGCCGAGGCGAGCGGCATCAAGAGGGCGAAGCCGAGCAGGAAGAAGCCATGCTTGCGTAAGTCCTGACACTGACGGGCGACAATAAGGCCCATCTCCAGCAGGAACAGCGCCAGCGCCCCTTTGAACAGGTCGACAAACAGCGGTTTGAGCGGGGCAATCCCGTCCGGCCCGGCCAGATAGCCGATGGCCATGCCGCCGAGCAGCAGGGTTACCCCTTTGCCGAGGAAGGTCTCGTGGGCCAGCATGCGCCAGCGGGTCTCGCGACTGATGCCGCGGGCGAGCACTATGCCCACCAGAATGGCCGGGATCTCCATTACAGCCAAGAAGATGGAGAGCTGGGATTCAAAGCTGATGCCCCGCTCGGTGAGCCAGTTCACCCCGACCGCAAAGGTGGCGACGCTGACCGAACCATAGTGGGCGGCGGTAGCGGCGGCATCCACCCGGTTCATCTTGAGGCGCAGCACGGCAAAGCCGAGCAGGGTCTGCACCACGCCGAGCAGGATCACCAGCGCAAGTTGCGGCAGCAGGGGTTGCAGGGATTGCTGGGCCAGACCGACGCCGCCCTTGAGGCCGATGGCCAGTAGCAGAAAGAGAGAGAGGGTGTCGTAGAGGGCGGGCGGCAGCTTGAGCTCGGAGCGCACCAAACCGGCCAGCAGACCAAACAGAAAGAAGAGTACAACAACGTCCAGCATGATGGTTCGCAGGGCAGTTCAGATAATGTTTGCATGCTAGAGCCCGCAATGTTTCGATAAAATCAGATTCTCGCTGATGGTTGTTCGGTAAAAACTGATAGGGAACGGCATGCTCAACTACAAACAGCTCTACTACTTCTGGCATGTGGCGCGCTGCGGCAGCGTGACGCAGGCCGCCGAACAGCTGCATCTCACGCCGCAGACCATCAGCGGTCAGGTGGCCGAGCTGGAGCAGTCCCTCGGGGTGGCGCTGTTCAACCGGGTGGGGCGGCGTCTGGTGCTGACCGCTGCGGGTCGGCAGGCGCAGGAGCAGGCGGGGGCGATTTTCTCGCTCGGCGCCGAGCTGGAGCACACCCTGCGCCACGCCAGTCAGGAGCTGACAATGCAGGTGGGGATCGCCGATTCGGTACCCCGCACCCTGGCGTTCGAGCTGCTGGCTCCGGCTATGGCGCTGGCAACGCCGCTGCGGCTGGTGTGTCACGAGGAGCGGGCCGAGCAGCTGTTCAGCGAGCTGGCCCGTCACAAGCTGGATATGGTGCTGATCGATCGCCCGCTTCCTCCCGACAGTGGTGTACGTGGCTACAACCACGAGCTGGGGCGCAGCCCGCTGGCGCTGTTTGCCAGCCCCGAGTTGGCGGCGCGGGCGCGGGACGGTTTTCCCGCCTCGCTGGAGGGCTTGCCGCTGCTGATCCCCGGAGAGAAGTCTGCCACTCACGATCGGCTGCTGGAGTGGTATCGCCAGCAGGGTATTCATCCCCATCTGGTGGGACAGTTTGATGATTCCACCCTGATGAAGTCGTTCGGCAAGGCGGGGATGGGGATCTTCCCGGCACCGCTGGCAATGGCTGACGAGATTGGCCGTCTCTACGGAGTGGAGCGGATTGCGACCCTCACCGACGTCACACTCTCTTACTATCTGGTCTCGGCAGGGCGCCATCTCTCCCATCCCGGGGTACAAGCGGTAATGGAGGGGGCCCAGCTGCGGCTGACGGTGCTGGCTGGCAAGAAATAGAAATCTGGATGGCTATACATCCAGCTTGGCTCTGCCTATAATCCTCCCGCTTTGGCGCATCATGCTTAATAGGGAATCCGGTGAAAATCCGGAGCTGGCGCGCAGCGGTAAGGGGGAACGAAGCGACATCAGGGCACTGCCGTCAGGCGGGAAGCCGTCGCCGTAGGCCATCAGCCCCCGAGCCCGAAGACCTGCCAGAGTTCGTATTTCGGGCCGAGAGAAACCGGCCACGAAGTAGATACTTACGCGAACTTAAGGATCTCTCATGTCGAAGAAATTTCTGGCGGCTGCCCTGTTGCCGACGGCAGCGTTTGCCCAGCAGCTGACCATTCCCGTCAATCCCACCATGGTGGTGACCGCTACCCGCGTCGCCCAACCTGCCTCCAGCGTGCTTGCCCCGGTCAATGTGGTGACCCGGGACGAGATCGATCGCCTGCAAGCCCAGACCGTGACCGATGTGGTCAAGACCCTGCCCGGTGTGGAAGTGGTCAGCAATGGTGGTCGAGGCCAGCTCAGCTCGCTGCGGGTGCGTGGTGGCACTTCTTCCCAGACGCTGGTGCTGGTGGATGGGGTGCGCAGTGCCTCTTTGACCGCCGGGATGACCGAACTGAACAATCTGCCACTCAATCAGGTCGAGCGGATCGAGTATATCCGCGGCCCGCGCGCCACCATCTACGGCTCCGACGCTATCGGTGGGGTGATCAACATCATTACCCGTCCCGACAAGGGGACAAATCAGCACAAGTTCAATATCGGTGCTGGTTCCCATCAACAGCGTCAGGCCGCTTTCAGTAGTGCCAGCCAGGTAGGTGAGGCGGGTCAGCTCAAGGTGGCTGGCGGTTTTGATGATGAAGAGGGTTACAACGTACACCCCTTGCCCGGCATCAACGATGGTGACCGTCACGGGCATCAGGGCTACAACGCCATGCTGGACTACCAGCAGGCGCTCGGCAGCAATTGGGATCTGTTCGGTACGACCCGCTGGTTCCGCAATGTGGCCCAGTATGCGGGGTCTGATACAAACTATGCGCCGCATCGAGCCGAAACGTGGACTGAAAACCAGAGCTATCAGCTGGGGTCGCGCTATCACGATGATCGCTATCTGAGCGAACTGCGCGGCGCCTTCTCCAGACAGGATGCCTACGACTATCTCGACAATAGCGGCCGTGATCAGGCCAATAACCGAACCTACACCCGCCAGTACAGCCTGAACTGGGTCAACAGCTTGAAATTGAACGAGAGCTGGACGCTGGGAGGCGGGGCCGATTGGCAGAGTGATCGACTGGATGATCGCTCCCGCTCCTCCGGCGCCACATATCCGGCCGACGCCAAAGAGCGGGACAATACCGGCCTCTATGCCCTTGCCCAGTTCGACAACCAGACCTGGCAGGCCGAGCTGAGCGGCCGCAGTGATGACAACGAGCAGTTTGGCCGCCACAACACCTGGCAGACCGGCGCAGGCTGGCGTTTTGTCGAGGATTACCGCCTGAGTGCCCGCTACGGCACCGGTTTCCGCGCCCCCTCCTTTAACGACCTCTACTATCCGGGGTCAGGCAATCCCAACCTGAAGCCGGAAGAGTCGAAGAGCAGCGAGCTGATGCTGGATGGTCAAACTGCGGGTGTCGAGTGGCGAGTGACCGGTTATCGCAACGACTTCGAGCAGATGATCCAGTGGGCACCTGACAGCCTGGGTATGTGGACGCCGCAGAACGTCGGCAAGGCACGGATCGAAGGTGTCGAGCTGGAAGGGGAGTTCGACACTGGCTGGTTGAGTCATAGGGTCTCTGCCGAATACAAGGATCCCAAAGACAAGGTAACCGACAGGCAGTTACAGCTGATCTCCCGCAAAGGGGCCAAGTGGGTGACGCAGGCGCAGTGGCAGCAGCTTGATGGTTCCTTGAGCTGGATCTATCAGGGTGAGCGCTATGGCGATGTGGCCAACACCACAACACTTGGTGGCTACAGCGTGTGGAATCTGGCGGTCGGCTACAAGGTCACTCCGGCGCTCAAGGTATCTGGCAAGATCAACAACCTGCTGGATAAGGAGTATCAGACTGCAGTGGGGTATCCGGCCGATGAGCGCGCTTACTACGTGACGATGGATTACTCACTCTAAGCCGGACCCGGCCAAGCGGAAAAATCTGGGGTCCTGCTATTGGCAGGGCCTTTTCTATTGGCGGCAGGCGGGAGTATGATCGCCGCCTTGCAGCAAAGGGGAGCTCAAGTGGCCAATATTCTCGTGTTTGATTCCGGTATGGGTGGCCTGACCATCTACCGCGAGATCCGCCGCGTTCTGCCGGCACACAACTATTTCTACTGCTTCGATAATGCCAACTTCCCCTATGGTGAATTGAGCGAGCCCGCCCTGATTGCTGCCTGCACCCGCTTGGTGACCACCATGGTGGCCCGTCATCATATCGATCTGGTGGTGATTGCCTGTAATACGGCCAGCACCATAGCGCTGCCAGCCCTGCGTGAGGCACTGGATATTCCTGTGGTGGGGGTGGTGCCAGCCATCAAGCCTGCCGCTGCACAGACTCGCAATGGTTGTATCGGTCTGCTGGCTACGCCAGGCACTGTGAGCCGCGACTATACCCACGAACTGATCGCCCAGTTTGCTCCCGGCAAGCGGGTGCTGCTCAAGGGCACCACCGAGCTGGTCATAGAAGCCGAACACAAGCTGGCGGGCTTGCCGGTCAATATGGCGTTGCTGCGCGAGGTATTGGCCGACTGGCTGGATGGGGAAGAGCAGCCGGATACGCTGGTGCTCGGTTGTACTCACTTCCCGCTACTTAATGAAGAGATTGGGCAACTGATGCCGCAATGCCAGCTTATTGACTCGGGCAGTGCTGTTGCCAAACGGGTGGCCTGGTTGCTGAACAATGGCGGGCATGCCACCGTGCAGCCTGTACATATAGAAGAGGTAATTGCCAGGGCTTACTGTACCCGGCTGGATGGGGAGGCTCAAAAACTGACAGCCCCCTTGCAAGCATGGGGGCTGTCATCACTGGAAGAGGTGAAGTACTGACGAGCGGTTAGGCGTCAGTTTCGCTACCTTCTCTTTCCTCTTTATCACGTTTGTCATTCGCTTCACGCACCTTGAGGGTGCGCTGCTGATACTCTTTATCATTCAAAGCGGCAATCGCTTTGGCGGCATCGGCGGCGGGCATCTCCACGAAACCGAAACCTCTGCGCTTGCCGGTTGCCTTGTCTTTCATCAACCGCACGGAAATGACCTGGCCCTGTTCGGCAAACAATTCGCGCACTGCGATCTCATTGGCGCGATAGGGCAGGTTGCCTACATATAAGGTGCAAGTCTCCTGATTGGCGATCGACTCGGCAACATTAGCCGGGGTTCGCTTCAGGAACAGCGGTACCACGAAACCGCCGATGGCCAGACCTGCTGCAAAAATCACTTCCGCTTTCAAAGAGAACTGCAGGGCCTGGGCAACCAGGTAGCCAACCACTGCCAATACCAGAGCAAGGATTGCGGCCTGCATATATACGGGAAACTTGGATAAATTCATCTTAAAAGACCTTTTGTAAATGAAAGCAAAAAAGGTGCAACACTATATTCACCTCCATGGTAACCAGCTTTCCTGATTGGCGCTACCATGGACCACTCGGGAGAGGTTATCGGCTCCAGTATGGCATTCCCAAGGTCACTGAAGGCGACATAAATGACGCTAAAATGGGAGTGAAATAACCGGATTGTGGATAACATTGTATATATACACTGAATAAGCTGTTTCTAATTGAATAATTTGAAATTTTCGTGATTATCTTCAAAAAAAGTCTTGTCATCGCAGCGCCGCCCCCTATAATGCGCCCCTACCAGCACGGCGGAACACGCCAACCTGATGAGCCAGCTTCCTAGCGAAGTGGGCGCCGAAAGAAAAGCGAAAACAATCGCTTGACTTTCGGAGTGAGGAGGGTATTATACGCCACCTCAACGCGACAAGCGTGACGCTCTTTAACAATTTGAATCAAGCAATCTGTGTGGGCACTCACAGCATCGAGCATCAAAAACAATTTTTGATTTTC